>NZ_CAWQJR010000014.1:0-12964 GCF_963894935.1 Xenorhabdus sp. PB61.4 | reverse complement strand
TTCAACTAACTTGTCCATGGCCTGTTCCTCCCCGGAGTCGTTTTAGGCTTTCACCAAAACTTTGCTCCTGGAACAGGCCTCTCGTCAATTTCTTATCCAGAATTCAGGTTATAGTTAAGTTTTTTGCAAAAAATGACGTCCCGCTGTCCCTAAACACTTAACAATATAATTTATAAAATAAAATACTGTTAGAATGCCGTCCCGTACATGTTTTCTCACACGTCCCAAAACTTAAAAAAATAACCATTAACAAATTGATTTAAATATAAAAAATACAACATGGACGCTTAGACACCAAGGGACGCAGTACAAGGTTAAAGAGGTAAAAAGTTAGTAGTAACAGCCCAACTACACCAATAAACCGCTACTACTACCACAGAGAACACTTACTACTACGGTTAGAGGTGCCCGATGCCTAAAAAGATAACTCCGCTTTCCCCTACAACGGTATCTAATGCCAAAGCCAAACTTGATAGCAAAACAGGTAAGCCCAAAGACACGATCTACCGTGACGGGGATAATTTAGAACTCCTCGTAAAAGCATCAGGCATTAAGCTCTGGTATTTCCGATACTACAAACCCTTCACCCAAAAGCGCACGATGATTGCATTTGGTGAATACCCCTCTACTAAGCTGGCTGACGCTCGCCGACTCAAAGACGAAGCAAAAGCGATGCTGGCTAAAGATATTGATCCTGTTGATTGGCGTAAACAGCAAGCAGCGGCAATACAGGAAGAGAACAGCAACACCTTACGGAGTATTGCTACCCGCTGGTTTGAGGTGAAGAAGACCACTGTCAGTGAGGATTACGCCAAAGATATCTGGCGCTCACTGGAAAAAGATATATTCCCTAAACTCGGTGATGTACCAATATCAAGCCTCAAAGCACCTATGCTGGTGGAAGTGCTCAAGCCGATTGAAGCACGGGGCAATCTGGAAACGATTAAACGCCTGACACAAAGAACCGTGGAGATCATCGACTACGCCATGAATTTAGGCGTTATTGATGCCAACCCTTTTACCACTGTCAGCAAGGCATTTCCTAAACCAAAGAAAAAACATAACCCGACCATTCGACCCGAAGAACTCCCCGGATTAATGCAAGCGCTCTCCATTGCACAGGTAGAACGGCAAACACGTTTAGTCATTGAATGGCAACTATTAACGGCTGTACGCCCGGGGGAAGCGGTAAAAGCGCGTTGGTCAGAAATAGACTTTGAAAATAAAGTCTGGAATATACCCGCCGCAACGATGAAAACATCGCATGCTCATACTGTGCCTTTATGCAAACCGGCTTTAGACCTTCTTGAAATTATGAAACCTATCAGCGGACATAGGGGATTTGTCTTCCCACACAGATCTACCCCAAGTACCCATATGAGCAGCCAGACCGCTAATATGGCGTTAAAGCGCATGGGGTATCAGGATATGCTTACTGCGCACGGCATCCGCTCAATTGTCAGTACAGCGATGAATGAGCAGGGTTTTATGCCCG
Source organism: Xenorhabdus sp. PB61.4 (assembly GCF_963894935.1). Lineage (NCBI taxonomy): Bacteria > Pseudomonadati > Pseudomonadota > Gammaproteobacteria > Enterobacterales > Morganellaceae > Xenorhabdus > Xenorhabdus sp. PB61.4. The sequence goes on along the minus strand of NZ_CAWQJR010000014.1, from coordinate 11,469 downwards.
ATGCCATAGAAGCGGTATTGGCTCACAGAGAAAAGAACTCTGTCCGGGCTGCGTATAACCGAGCCACCTATTTAGAACAACGCCGGGTTATGATGGATTGGTGGGGGCTATATGTAAAAGGCGCAGCAACGGGTGATTTAACGGTAGCAGGAAGTGTCAAAGGATTACGCATCGTAGGAAGTGATTACTATGTCGGATGATATTTTTATTCTTGAGAATGTAAACGCAGCACTCAAACATTACTCTATTGGCAATGGTATCGAAAACGGTTTATACCCCCACTCCCCGGCTTATTGGTGCGCTGAGCAAGTATCCAAATTAACCAATGATGAACGAAAAGAAGCTCTGTTCAGGTTAAGTGTATGGGATTTGATTGATGTTGCTACTGTAACCATAAAAAAACTCTGTCAGCCTGGCAGTGATGCTTGGCACTATTCTATAGTCGAAACACTGGCAGACAGCAGTAAGAATGACTTACTGGTCAGCGCGTGTGCTATATGGGGGTGGGGGCTAACCGTGGAGTCTGATAGCACCTCATATCATCTCGCGGCCTCTAATCTCGTCTTTGCGGTTTTGGCACAAGAGCAACATGACAGTGATACATTGAATGAATTTGAAAATCTGGACATCAAAAATGCCCGGCGGAAAGCGGGGAAGCTCCGCAGTGAACAACGAGACGGTGCGCTTAAAGACCAATGCATAAAATGGGCAGAAGATATTACCAAAGCAAAAGACTACATCGTTGGTAAAGAAGAGCTAGCCGAATCAGTTTATGACAAATATGTTACTTTTATTATCGAGAACCCTAAAGGCACTGATAATTACACTCTCCTACACCCCATAGATAAGCGTGGTATACACAGGCCGCAAATGGAAGATTACAGAACCATCTATAAATGGGTATCACACCTTACGTTGGGGAAACGTGCGAGGAAAAAATAAGCCGGATTGCCCCGGCTCTCTTATCACTCAAATAGCTTACCTGCGTCTATCCTGTAAAACCGGCGCTGGTCTTTATAACCAAGCGGATCACGTTTCTTAGGGTTATAAACGGTACGAGGTTTACCGTTCTTACCTACCTCCTCTGTTACGCCAACAAGTGCCCCTTTTTTGTGTAAGGCGGCAATTGTTATATCAAAATTACAGCCATTTAAAGCACGTTCTTTCAATGCTTCTGACGTAATCCAATAAATACGCGATGGAGGATTATCATCCTCAAATATCGCTTCATTACTAACATCAGAGCTATCTACAGTTTCACCAGTAGATAAAGCAATATAACCGTCAAATATCGGCATACTCCCCCAATAATTGGGAACCGAACGAAAGCGGTGTTCACCGTAAGTACTGAGGTACACACTCAGCCGCTCAATACCGTTTACCGCTTCCAGATCGCCAGTCGTGCCCCTACTATCTACATAGGCTTTGAAGCACTCACCAACACAGCGTAGAGCTTCCCCGGTATCCCAACCTGTAATACCCCATTCAGTCGCCAATTCCCCCGCAGCAACACAGAGCGCGAACCGCTCTAATACCCGGTCTAACTGTGCTCCTGCATCTTCTGGTCTATAAGCTTCCTTGAACTGAATAATTAACGCTCGCAAGCGGTCAACCAGCTCTGAACGGGAAGAAGCAGTAAGCTTTTCAAGCCATGTGATACCAGCACATCCATAATATTTCGTTGTTAAGGCATTCAGAGAATCAGCAAATTCTTTAGCTGTGCCTAATCCGTGGAGGGTATCAAAAACGCCATTCTCATCGCTTACTATCGCCGGGATATCCACAAAGCGAGCTTGCTGGCCTGCGGCAACGCTTTCACCCGAAGCCTTAAGATAACTTTCGAAAGCATCTTCGCTTGATGCCAGCACCAGAGTTCGCCATTGTAGCGTTTCACGCAAAGTAACGTCTTTTGTGCCTCGTGCCTTTCCCTGCCCAAGAGCCAGCATATAAGCAACCTGACCCACCAGCTTAGGGTTAACGCTTTTCAGTTCATCCAGAATTAACGGTAAGTCATTATGCGCTGTGGTCAATACCTCGATCCCGACTAAGGTAGTGTTGCAACTATGGGAATATCCGCCTGTTGTTGCACCACTCCCCCATACAGAGGCCGCGACATGCTGAGCCGTACTTTTACCTTTGGTTGAAGCCCCTTTCAGGCTGAATACACCACCATCAACCCCCAATACATTGAGTAAAGGAGCAGCAAAAGCAACACAGAGAGAAAATACTAACCGGGTATTACCGGCACATTTCGCGCTGATAAGTTTCTGCCAGTCTTCAAGGGATTCTGATTGCGCTAACTGGCTGCGTTCGCTCTTTTTACGCCCGGATAATTGGTACATCACTTTGCTGGTGGAGCTGCCTATTGTGCTTTCAGGCAGTACAAACAGGCGATCATTAAACCAGCCCGTGGAATTTGCTAAAGTTATACGCTCTTTCGCCATTGTGATATTCAGATACCCCAATAAATCACGACTCATTCCAGTACCAATATATAACCCTAATCTCGCCAAACTCTGAGGAATATCACTACCGGGCTTATGCAATTGCTCATCGGGTACAATGAATTGCTTCGTTTCCCTATCCTTGTCTTTAAATGAAATCAGTTTGCCCCAGTTATCACTATATACATCGCGGGTTAATCCCAGTACTGAGAACGGCGCGGATATCTTCCGAGCTACAATGCTTTTTGCCTTACCTTTCCCCTCTTCAATATTCTTCATTAGCCCGTCCTCGGTCATATAAAAACCGACTTTTTCCAAAGCCGTATAAGGTCGAAGAATTTGAGGGTTTTCCCACCCCAGCAAAGCAGCTTGAGAAAATATCCATTTATAGCTGGTGAGATCAGCACGGGAAGTAGCCCAAGTTGCTTCAAAATGTTCAGCATCAAATGTCGCTCCACCAGCCTCAGACCATTCCAACGCCAATTGATACGCATTGTCTTCATAGGGTGTGTTTTTCAAACTACCAAGAGCAGCGATCACCCTTTGCCAATTTTGTCTACCTCCCTCTGATATTGCCAACATCGCAGGGGAAAACAAAGCAGCCTGTAAATCAGCTAATGTATGCTCGTCTACCTCAAACCAGCGTTCTAAATCAGTGTCACTATCATAATGCGGTACAGGCCGAGGAGTTGTCTTCGACTCAAGCGGAGCCATTGCAAGATAGTTCTCTACGTCTGCCAATTCGCCGTCTAAACGGTGAATAATCGCATCAGTCACATCCTCCCCGCTTTTCGTTTTCCGGCGTACAGCATTCACTATTGGCAAATAGCATTGTTGCTCGGCACGATAGACAGACTCATCCCACCCAATAACAGGAGTCCACTCGCTGATCAAATCCTCTTCCGCTATTTGCTGTATCGCCGTTTCTATTTCATGGGCTATCATCTGGCAAACATGAATGCCCTCAGTGCGATCTACCTCAGAATCCAAGATAATAACAAAACGACAACGCGGAGCATCTGCGGTATAATTGAAAGTCGTATAGAGTACACCTTTAAACGTCTTTTTTAAGTAACTGACTAACGCATCAAACGTCTTGGGGCTGTCAAAACTATCGCAGTCAAACGATGCAAAGCGGCGTTTAGCCGCTAATGCTGAACGCCTCCAATTCTTTACACCCTGAAACTTATCAGGGTGTTTTTCTTTCGGGTCATTACCTCTTGGGTGTTCCCCTTGTTCCATCGCTGCACAAAAATATTGTTTCTTCTTGGCAGTCGCCGTATCAGTTATTAATTGCTCAATGAATTGATCTGCATTTTCGGCGCATCGTTGCTCAGGGGTAATATCGTATACATCCCGTCCACGGGAATAGTAAATTTTATCTGCCATTATTTGCCCTTACCCAAGTCACACATTCTCTTCGCGTCTATACCTTGAAGTTTTTTCAATCTACGGCGGGTATGCCGGTTTGTGGCATAGGTTCCTGTTTCCCCATTAAGGGGAACCGGGCTGCTAATCATTGTTTGAAGACCTAACCGATCTACTTTTTGCTGACATTCAATTAAATGAGTAAGGCTTGCCGAAGATCGATGTTTACGCGGCATAATTACCCCCTTTAATAAAGCTTTTTGGACGCGGTAAAGTGATAGTTATTTTGGGATGTGTTTTAGCCATATTATTTATTCTCCTGTCCACGGGTATTAAGACGAGACTCGATATATTTATTAACCTCACTTGCTGCCCAACCAACGCGCCGTAATCCCAATTTCACAGACTTTGGAAATTCAGGTGTTCTTTTTAAAAACTCATGAAAGCCACTATCAGATTTATAGTGCAGTGCCGCTTTTACTTCTTTTTTAGTCAGCATCGATTCACTAATACTCATTGCATTTTCTCCTGCGTTAAACGGTCATAAACGGATATAAACGCAAGCAAAATAACCACTAAGCAAATAACAAATAAGCCCTTTACATGTGCAGGCTGTAATAAGAAATACACTCTGCATATGCAGGCTGTAATAACAAAATACAGAAAGCCAATATGTAATCTTCTACGTATTGGCTATTATTCCGTGGAGGGGATAAGTGTTTATTTCGCTCTAAATTTGTAATGAGCTTCTTTTAGCGTTCGCGTTTATAACTGGTATGACTCGGCTACCGGTTCCCTTTCTTTTTATTTTTCTTCCCTTGCTTACGCTTACATTTTTTAGACTTGGTTCCGGTATGCTTCGAATTCACACTCACTTTGATAGTTTTTGGGGCATTAAATATCTGATGCCGAGGAGCATTTCGGGTCATGTTCTTTGTGAGTTTGCGGCTACGTGATTTGGTCGTATTTTCTTCAAACGCCGCGATTGTTGACACAACTCTTGGCTCTCGAAAATCTTCGCCAAAATCGATTTCTTTAACCATATCCATGACTCCCCCTGTATTGTCGTTCTCACAATCACTCACTGTTTTAGCTACAACGCTGGTGGATTTAGATTTGTTCATCAATGCACCGCCCACGGCTTGTTAAAAGCCATTTGAGGTATGCCCTCTTCAATGAAGCTGCGATGCAGTTCGAACAGCACTTCTCGACCAAAATCAGACAGTGACAGCCCCTCACCGGGTAAACCGATCAGCATTTGCCGATAGAAAATAGCGGCGTTCTTTAACCCTTGCTCGTGACCAAATCGCTCAATCAATGCACCCTCGACATTATTCGCCAGTGCTGAGCGTTCAGCGGATAAGAACAGGGGTAAGACAATCGGGGAATTTTCCAGTTTGAAGATCGCTTTGCCATTGTGCTTTTCCCTTTGCTCTTTAACCCAAACATGCGCCACCAGCCAACGGAAGAAGCGAATATCCTCAACAAGTTGCCCATCAGTAAGCGTCTTTAGCCATGCCATGAGAAGCTGTAACGCTACCCGTGTTTGTCCGTCCCATTCGCCGTTGTCTAACCGGTCTAAGATAGAAGTCACGGGCAGAGAGGCCACTATCATCTCAGGGCTGCTTTCCTCGGATTGGCTGTACAACGTCACAATGCCGTTTTCGATAACCGTTCTGTAATCAAGCATATTGCACCTCATTAGCATGGGTAACACAGGGAGTGGCCTCAGCCGTCCAGTAAGCGCTTTTGGCGTTGTCGGTATGCAGTTGTAAGAGTTGTTGCGCGTATTCCAGTAAATCGGCCTCGATATCCCTCGCTTCGGGGTCTAATCGCAGGTACTCCACGGCTTTAAGAAAGGCCGCCACTGGCTCTAACACATCGGCTGGCTGAGCATAGATATTTGCTAATGAACGATCAGACATGGCGCACCTCCTGTACTGGCAGGCGAGCAGCAAAGAACAAAACGAAATCACGGGAAAGTGCAGAACGGGCGTTGTGCTCGTCAGTGGCAATAGCCTCTATACGGCTGGGAATAGCGTCTAAATCTGCACGTTTGATGCTCAGAAACACGAATTTGAAATGAGTTGGGGTAGGGATAGTCGCCATAGTTGCGATCTCCTTTAGTTTTTCTAAGGAGTCACCGCGAGAGGTGCAAATCTCTATAGGGGCGGTGACGCAGACAAGGTTTGCACTACTGGTACTAAAGGAAACCAGCCAGCCCGAAAGCTGCCTTGAACGCGCCACCATTGAATACGTATAGGCGGATGCCGCCTTAAATGGTAGGTGCTGCGATGCTGTGACATAAAAAAAGACGCTTGGCGCGTCATATGTCGCCTTTAGTATATACAGGGTGCAAATCCTGACACCAGATTTTGCTGATGCAGGGTCAATATAGCCAAAGTCCACCAGCAAAGGCAAGCACATTTTATCCGGTGAGGTAAATTGCTGGGCGTAGCTGTCGTGTTTTATCCACTGCCTAGACTTTGTGCTACTCAAACTTGAGCCGCTCAAATTATCAACGTTCGATAACTCGCTAATATCGCCAAGCCTAAATTTAGAGCGAGTTTGTCCGGTGGCAGTTAAGCCACTTTTTAAATGTTCCATGTTTATGACTCCGTTTTTATTCGGTAGGGTACAGCGGTAGAATTAATTTGGTTTGTGGTAATAACCTTGCCCGTATATCCACCAGCAAAAATAAGCCTGTAAATTGCCGGGCAATAGGTACAGATAAAATATCTGTATTAGCCATTACGCACTGACTCCAAACGTTCATCTAAGCGAGCGGCAATAATGCGCTGATTAATCCAAGCATCTATTTCACTTTCGATAAACGCAGAAGCGCGTTCGCCGGTCTTTATTTGCTTGGGGAATTTCCCTTCGGAAATGTATTTGTATACCGTGGACTTGCCTAAACCAGTACGGCGACAAACTTCGGGTAATCGGATAAGAGAGTGTTTCATAGATAATAGCCTTCCTCGGTTGATATTGATCGGTACGAGAGGAAGGTTATTACCTTTTATTTCGCGGAAACAGTGGAGTTTTCAAAATTCCTCGGAGTTTTCAAAAACTCCTCTATTTTATTCTGGTCTTACATTGGCTTTTACCAACCACGATTTTAAGCTGTTATTATCAAGATTAGGTGGAATATCAGACTTTTTGCTTATTTTTGTCCTTAATGCTCCTATGCTTCCTTTAAAATCATCGTCTGTTAACCCGTGAGACCTAAGAAGGGAAACAATAAAATCACTTTGTTTTGCAGTTTCATAAGTTATTTTTCGAGCAGGGATTTCAACAGAAGTGTTATTAAGAATATTGTACGCCTTTATCAGTTCTTCCCGTGGTATTACTAAATCAGTTAATTCTAAATTCGGGTCACCTTTTGGAACGGAGGTACATTCTGAAATTATCGACTTAATATTTTCACTAATGTTTTTATTTCTGAGAATAATTACACCAATGTCTACGGAAGTCACAGAATCCCACTCCAATATTCCCAAAGTAGGATCGGGGTACTTATGGAATTGGATAGTACCTTCTTGGGCTAAAATTAAGAGTTCCATCTCAGTGCAGTTAATTTTCTTTGCAGCCAAATCTAAGGGGTAATACGGTAGGGATAAATTAAGGTCGCTCATCACGTCCGCCTTATAACGTTGTGCCTTAACAATGGGGATGATGAGGCAGGCGGTAAGGCGTACCGCTTTTCTCTCCGTCGAGATAGCCCCATCGAATAACATTGTGCTATAGCTGGTGGTTTTTGTCCAAAGTCTGATGGTGCAGGAATGGAACAATTAAGCCTAATCAAATAGTTATGGGCAGGACAGCTGTATAACTTATTGATTGTTATTAACTTACCCCAATGGTGGAAGTATTGCCGAGGAATGCCTAACTAACTGAATGGGCTTAATTCCGTGTGCTGTACGGAATCACTTTGCTGGTGGATTTACGGGCAGGGTGTAAATATGCAGCTTGGTTCAGAACGGTATACAGAAACGCTAACCCTTTGATATTTTCAAAAACCCCCATTGGGGGAAGCTGATTTCTACCCAGTGTGCATATTCACACACTGCCCGTTTAACTCTTTGATAATCTGAGCAATCACCAATGGTGGAAGCTGTATCCAGTCCCCGGACATCAACGGCGTATTTTTAGACCAGACTGCATATTTACAGTGTGACTATATTAGGTCGATTCCGATAAAAAAGCCTAACCCTTTGATACTCTCGAAAACCTGCATTGCAGGAAGCCGGGCGATGTGCAATTTTGCATAACGGTTCAAACTCTGCGTTTCAGGGTATTTGAGTTTTATCAATCGGTTATGAGGTCGGGTGAAAGTTTTCCACGACCCTGTGGGCTAAGCCCTAAAAAGGGCTTTGCATTGCCCGTAATACCTGAGCTTTGCCCCTGCGGGTTGGTGATGCTTGGTTAGATAACAATGTCACTTTTGTCAGATCTCTGACGTTTATTGTTATTGTCTTAATTTGTTAAAAGTAAGAATAATGATATTCGTATTTAAAAAATATTATCTTGTTTTTTCATGACACGGAAATTTCTACTTTTATATTTATATTCAAATATAGGGGGTATCATGAAAGTCACAAACCGTTCAAGTAATACCGTTTCTGTTAGTATTAATGCTTGGGGTGATGGTGGAAGCACTGATTGGTTTAAATTAGATCCGGGCGGGAATGACTCTTGGGATCGTTCCGACTACCGTGGTTTCGTAATGGCGGTAATAACCCCAAATAATGGCGAACAACCTTACTTCATATACGCAGATAGTAGTATTTATATTTACGATGATTATGTTGAAGATTATGTTAGCAATACCACTAAGACAATATATCCAGCAACACAGCGCTATGGCTGCTAATAAAATGTAATCAAAGATGCCCACGTATTCTTCCATACTTTAAGTGGGCATCACGCCTTACCATACTGAATATATTAAAACCCTACCGCCAAATGTGGCGGTAGCCGTTCGCGCAGGTATACGGGCAAGGGATAGGCTCTTAACACAGGGCGCTCAATGCTGAACTGGACGAATTCGCCCTGTTACCGTGGAAGCCATAGATTAGGTCTATTTCCAAGGGTTCATCAAGTACCTCAAGACACCCAAGAATAAAGCTCTCAGCCACCAGCATTCGCTTTCTAACCTCGCTCTCACCGAGCTTAAACTTACGGCCTATGGCTCTTTTCGACATGCCACTAACATAGTGGTGCTCGATAAAATCACACTCCTGAGCCATACCGACATTGCGCAGTTTGGCGACACAGCTATCTATGATCATGCCGTCCTCGTCACTGCACGACAGCTTATTATTACCGGTATAAGTCACCGCATTTTTAAACCCGGCGGATACCGACTTCCAACCAATGTTAACTTTGCCCTGCACTACCCACCCGCCCCAATGCAATAGTATTTTCTGCATATCTCTGTGCATGATTTTTTATCCACCTTGATTGTACTAGATAACTAGTACATATTAGCATCGGTTAGGGGTATAAGAAATAGACGACCCAAATTTGGACTTTAATGATTTAAAAGAGTTTTTCAATTCTAGTGTCTGGCTAGAATTAAGCCTTATCAATAGCTTGCCGGGGAAGTTTTCATCTGATTAATTAACGGGCAAGATATGATGACGCAAATTTGCGTCATGAGGGAAAACAGAGGGTTAACTATCGTGCCCTAAATTTGGGGTACTAATGTAATCAAAGAGTTATCTGTAATTGTGATGGTCGGTTTTTCGACCATCACTTTAACCTACTGATTTATTTAAATTATACCGATTAGGTAGAATCAAAAACCCCTTGCTTTTAACTGACGGGATATCGGTAATTTCCCCGTCATAAGAGATTTATCTATTTGAAAGTGTTCGTAACGCAAGTTTGCTTTACGAGTAACTGTTTGATTTTTATGATGATCGAAATTCCAATCATCTTTATATAGCCGTTCGGTTCATTACTTATTACTCTTTAGCGACATAAACCCACGCAACATCGCCTGATGTCAGATTCACGCTAATACGGTGATAGTCTGATACCTCATAAGCATCTGCTTTGAGAAGCTCATCTGATGAAACATAAAACACTGTTCCTTCAATCCTGTCGCTATCGTTCCCACTTTGGCTAACAATCGGGTGAAACCGTTCTCCACTTTCTGCCAAAACTTCTGGGTCAGTGATTTCGAGCATATCTTTACGCCAGCCAACCATTGCGGCAGGTTTTCCCTCCAGTAAGCGCCCAAAATTTGCTTGCTGTACTGATTCCAGTTGAAGTGTTCCATAAGAAAAAAGAAGTTCAGTGTTTGAATTGGATGTCATGACCACCTCTTAATAATATGATTCAATATAACGTCCACACCATGAAGTACATATAGTATTAAAGTACAGTGCTGGATGATGTTTAATCGGATAAAACTCAACGAGTTAATCCTATCGTAATCGGGATTTTTGTAAATAAATTTCGGGCAGGAGGTCGTTTTCAGAATATCCTATTGTTTATTTCACCCTCAAAGCAGGGCTTGATAAACTATTCCCTCACACTTCTATAAACTAAATAATATCGATTACAAACTATGCAAAACGGACTTGTTAAATTAGCGGCTGATACGCGAACAGTATTTGAAAAAGAGCACCAAAAAATAAATGATATGGGCATTCCTTTCTTTTATAGCTTCCCGATTAATTCTTGTCAGGGGGCTTCTGTATTCTTTGGTATGGTTGCCCAGCAATTTTTCCCCAATGCCGATATTAAAATTGTATTAGGTAGTGATAGAAAAAAGATAGTACATCATTACTGGTTAGAAATTGACAAAAAAGTCTATGACCTGACTGTAGACCAATTTATATCTTGGATGGACGAGCAATATAATTGCCCTGATAAACCTATCTACGCAGAAAAGAAGCACCCGCTGGCAAAATACTTTTTCTACAAAAAACGATTTTCCCCGGTAGAAGCCTTTGCTATTTTTTGTACTCAACATGCGAAAAATACCAGAGCTACGATTACTGCATATGACTTTATGAGAGCAGAACTTAGAAAGCTGGACTGGGATAAGCCAGGGAGCTGATATATAAGGCAAAATTCTGCCTTAACTCCTTGATTAGGTTTAACTGCTCCGAAGCAGGGGAATTAGCACACCGCCCGTAGCTCAATATCGAGTTACGACTAACCACATGATTATGCTAATGATTCAAAAATTGGATCATCTCTGAGGGCAAAGCCCCCCGCCGAACGGTTCAATGAAGCTATGAGCAAGCAAGAGCGCGAGCCAACATCATTCAAATTTTTTCACATAACACTACAGTAAACTACAGAAAAAGATTAACCGCTCCTAAACTACATCAAACTACTGGACTTGAAAGCCAAGAGACTACGCCCGGCGAAAAACCCATAATGGATGAAGTAGCCAGACAGAAAAGAGAGCTGCATGTAGAAATTTTTCTCCTACAGACCTAAGCAAGAATTCCTGCTTAACTCTACCGCTAAATCTGGTATAGCCGTATAAACATTTACCGTAGGCAAAAAGTGTTGCTCATTTCCGGGGAGGGCTTTATTGAAGCATCGGGACACCTATATTAAGTGTTGTCCCGCTCTTGTCCCTCGTTTGTACTGAGTATGCATCTCATAAAATACACATAACTATATAATATAT
>NZ_CAWQJR010000013.1:0-66341 GCF_963894935.1 Xenorhabdus sp. PB61.4 | reverse complement strand
GTCTTATAATAAATAAGCGTAAAAATAAAAAAATATATCAAATTATCTGTTTATATTGACTTAATATATAGCTTTGAATTTCAAGAACGATATTTTCTATCGATAAGGCAGCATCGACTATGAGGTGCGCACATTCACAATAGAGGGGTTCCCTCTCTGCCAATACTCCGGTTATTTCTTCTGTTATGGATTTTCCGGTCAGGCTGGGGCGCTGTGAATTCTCCGGATTAAGAGAGAGCCGCTCTACCAAAACGGAAGCGGGTGCCTGCAAATAAACCACAATACCGTTTTGCCGCATATACTGCCGATTTTCCGCTGCTAACACCATTCCACCACCGGTAGACACAACTCTGTTTTGCTGACTAACAGTTTTCAGTGTTTCGCTTTCCAGATTTCTGAAATAATCCCAGCCACGCTGCTCAACAAGCTCCGCAATTGTCATTCCACAAGAAATCTGGACATCTTCATCAGTGTCAACAAATTGATACGATAATACTTCAGCCAACACATTACCTATTGTCGTCTTCCCTGCACCTCGTGCACCCACGATAAATAGAGTCTGTTTCATTTCGTTGCTTTCCTGAAGTTTTGTGTTGTTAAACCTAAATACAAAGTATAGTAACTAAACATTTACACCTATGTAAAAAATATATGTTCTTGTATATAAAAAGCCACACTTTACATTAAGTGTGACTTACTCTGATTAAATATTACTTAAAATTAATATTGTCATTATCGACGGGAAAGGTAATCTCCGTAACCAATCCATTTGTAAGTCGTCAGGGCATCCAGACCCATTGGGCCTCTGGAGTGTAGTTTCTGAGTACTGACAGCAACTTCAGCTCCTAAACCAAACTGACCACCATCAGTAAAGCGTGTGCTTGCATTTACATATACCGCCGAAGAGTCAACACGATGAACAAAATAATCAGCATGTTGTAAACACTCCGTCAGAATAGCATCCGAATGGGCTGTACCATAATGACGTATATGCTCAATCGCTTTATCAATATTGCTGACAATTTCCACATTCATGTCCAAAGAAAGCCATTCATCACAATAGTCTTCTTCTGTCACGGCAACCACTTTTGCCGGGCCATCCTGCAACAGTGCCATTGCTGACGCACCTGCATGCAGTGTTACGCCCTGCGATTTCATTCTGGCACTCAGTTCCGGCAGGAAATCAGCGGCTATTTTTTCATGTACGAGCAAAGTTTCCAATGCATTACATGCGCTTGGACGCTGAATTTTAGCATTAGTGATAACTTCCAGTGCTTTTTCAAAATTCACATGCTCATCCACAAACGTGTGACAAACGCCAATTCCTCCGGTGATTACCGGAATAGTGGACTGCTCACGGCAAAGTTTATGCAAACCGGCACCACCACGCGGGATCAACATATCGATATAGCGATCCATTTTCAGCATTTCGGCAACCAGTTCACGATCTGGTTTATTAATTGCCTGTACTGCTGAGGCTGGCAAGCCACTTTGTTCCAGCGACTGCTGAATGACTTTAACCATTGCCTGATTAGTATGATGAGTTTCCTTACCACCACGTAATATCACTGCATTCCCTGTTTTCAGGCACAGTGATGCGACATCAATCGTAACGTTGGGACGGGCTTCATAAATTACCCCAATTACCCCAAGAGGAACACGGCGGCGACTCAGTTGCAGCCCGCTATCCAATAATTGTCCGTCCATCACTTGACCGACAGGATCAGCCAGACGGCAAACCTGACGGACGTCATTGGCAATCGCACTCAAACGCTCCGGAGTCAGTAATAAGCGATCAAGTAATGCTTCATTCATCCCCTGTTTACGGGCTTGTTCCATATCCTGCTGATTGGCTGTGAGGATCACTTCTGCTTCTTTTTCAAGTAAATCAGCAATGTGACTCAGGGCCTGATTTTTCTGACTAGTACTTAATTGAGCCAGTTGCCATGATGCTGCCTTGGCTGCTTTTCCCATCTGCTCTAGCATGGTGGAATCCTTAACTTACGATCATATCATCACGATGCACAGCAACTGCACCATATTCATAACCTAATATCTGGCTGATTTCCTGTGAGTGACGGCCTGCAATCAGGCGTAAAGCATCACTGTTGTAACGGCATACACCGTGAGCCAGTTTCTTACCGGATAAACTACAGATGCGGACCACTTCACCACGGGAAAAGTCGCCTGTAATGCTTTTAATGCCTTTCGGCAGTAAAGAGCTGCCTTTTGCGAGAATAGCCGCTTCTGCGCCATCATCGACAATAATTTCGCCCGCAGAAGGAGCACCGAAAATCCAGCGTTTGCGATTTTCCATCGGGCTGGTTAAACCATGAAAACGTGTTCCTACTGATTTTTCTTCAATCACATCAGCAATCACATTTTCTCTGTTACCGGCAGCGATAATGACATCAATGCCGGCACGGCCAGCAATTCCTGCCGCCTGAAGCTTTGTTGCCATCCCTCCGGTTCCGAGGCCAGATACACTGTCTCCGGCCATCATTTTGAGTTCATCGCTAATATCGTGTACTTCACGGATAAGTTTAGCATCAGGATTATTACGGGGATCAGCAGTATACAGACCTTCAATATCTGTCAGGAGCAATAACTTATCCGCAGTGCCCAGAATTGCCGCCAGTGCAGAAAGATTATCGTTATCACCGACTTTAATTTCCGCCGTTGCTACCGCATCATTTTCATTGATAATAGGGATAATGTGATTATCAAGCAGTGCATGCAACGTATCCCTTGCATTCAGGAAACGTTCGCGATCTTCCAGATCGGCACGAGTCAGTAACATCTGCCCGACGTGGATGCCATAGATGGAGAAAAGTTGCTCCCATAGCTGAATCAGGCGGCTTTGCCCTACGGCTGCAAGCAATTGCTTTGAAGCAATGGTTGCCGGAAGATCCGGATAACCCAAGTGTTCCCGACCTGCTGCAATTGCACCGGAAGTCACAATAATAATACGGTGACCTTTCTCATGTAACTGCGCACATTGCCGAACCAACTCTACTATGTGAGCACGATTCAAACGGCGGGAACCCCCTGTCAGTACACTCGTTCCCAGTTTCACAACCAATGTTTGTCGGCCATTCATCATATTTCTGCCATTATTAATTTGAAAAAGCTAATTTGAAAAAACAATAAATTCAAAACACATTCAAAAACAGTGCTCAGTTTTAGCAGGAGAGAAGCATTATGCCAACTGGCATAACACAAAATTCAAAAAAAGTTGATTTATACCCTGTGAATTTCAAGATACAGCCAAAAACCGGCCTCTGGTGATAGACAGAAGAGTATCAGTACACTCCGGCAACACAGACAACTCTGTAGCCGGGGTGCAGCTATCCAAAAAACAGCGCAGCCAGTAAGGCTGCAACTTAAAATCTGGCGGGGATAAAATAAACCCGGTTAATAGACTTAATTCTGTGGGGTGAAGGTATTTTCGGATGGGCTAAGCGTGAGTTTAAGGTTCCCCAAAGAATCAGACAGGCGTTGATGAAACGCCTGTAATGTCGATTCAAGCTGCCTGAGATCTGCTTCTTTTTTGATATTCATAGGCAACCACTCACCATGTTTATCAAACAGACCTATCTGATAATTATAAACGAACCCTTTTTCCTGTCGTTCCAATTCTAACCACCAGCCCCAGAATTCCCGTTTTTCTGGCGCTGCTTTAGCACTAACGCAGACCGCCAGACAATCAAAGAAGAAATAGTCATTTTGGCATTTTAACTCGCGTAAATAAGGCCCTAATGCAGAAAAACTCTTCAACAACTTATTTCTGGAATAATTTACGGGTACAGTCATACAAAGGTCTCCTTTATAAACAGGAGAACAGTTGTATCAAATGATTAAAAAATTTCAATGATTAAATTTCAGTTTAGTTAACTTTATCTTTCAACCATACACTTGCTGCGTGTAATGCCTTACTAAAACCACTATAAGCTGGCATAGCAGGAATAGCTAATAAAGAGCCATCCAGCGAAGATCTGGCAATCAGTTTTGAATCTTCCGCCGGGCTAAAAATGTCATCTTTCCAATACACTGAAAACATTGGCACAGAACAGCGACGACCCAGTAACCCCTGATTTTTTAATGAATAACAACTCAGTTCTGAACGCAAAACGGCTTCATCCACATGATAGATACCCAAACGACTAGCGAGTATATCGATATACATTGACGGAATTTTCTGCTGCAATTTCTCATTATGCAGCAATTCATGCACAACCGGGCTGACCACTGCCACACCCTTAATAAGACTGGATTCCAGATAGGCAAGACGAACGGCAATATTGGCACCGAAACGGAAACCAAAAATACCTATTCTTGTATGATCGATCCACGGGATGCTATCCAGTTGCTGCAATACCTGCTGATGAAGAGCACAGGTATCCTGTGTCAGCGTAAATCTCGCTGAATAACCTACGGAAGGCATATCCACCGTTAGCATCGCAAAGCCCTGTGGTGAGAAATGGTCCCGAAACAGTCGCCAGCAATCACTTTGCAGGCTGTCAATACCAGAGCAAACCAGTATTGTTGGGCATGGTTCCTGAACTCCGGGAGGAATATGCAGTAAACCGGTAACAGTTTTGCCATCTTCCAGCTGAAATTTCAGTTTTTTCAGTTGATAGTCAGAGAAATGTGCTGCATTTTCATAGGCTTTATTAGCCAGAACAACCGCCTGATCAGCCAGCTCATCACCATGCAGATGAGGATAGGCAGCAATGCTGTATAGCATTGAAGCTCTTAACCAGCACTGACTGGCTTCCGATGCCTGCTCAACATGTTGTGCTTTCTGTTGCCAGAGCATAGCCTGCTGTGACCATTCATATACCCAGTTCCCTTTGCGATAACCAATTACCGTATCCAATAGATGGTCATAACTGCGTTCAGCATCTGTTACAGCAATCCTGCTGAGGATTTCCTGAATCTCCAGCGGATTGATGCCCCTCCAGATCCAGGCAAGCCAGTTAATCATGCGATACCAGCGTTCCTGATGTTCGCCATCGAGCATTTTATTATCAGCATGAGCTGATGATGGCAAAACGTATTTTACCAGTGTAGACGTTTCCTGCTGTTTAACCTGTGGTTTAAACAGTGATTCTGAAAGGTTCTGTTTAGTCATGACAAAGAAATTTATTACTGCTTATTACAAGATATCCAATAAATTCTGAGCTGCATTGCGATAACAAAAGAATACCAGATTCGTCGGAACGAATTTGCTCAGCCAAAGGCTGGCCTCCGGTGAGAAGCAAGAGCCTCTCTCATTAAAATCCCCAGTGGCATAGATAACTATGTGACTGGGGCGTAATAATGTAAAGCAAAGCAACCAGCAAAGAAATAACTGGAAAAATGAAGGGAATAATTACTGATCGCAAATAGGTGGTACGAACATTACGCCCATATCCCACGGCTGTTCAATCCATGTATTCTGTGGGATATCAATCACATAATCATCTACTAACGGACGACCTGCTGGTTTGGCAAAGATCGTCACAAAATGCGCTTTTGGATACATTTCACGAATTGCCTGAGCAGTGCCGCCGGTATCAACCAAATCATCAACAACGATAAAGCCTTCGCCATCTCCTTCGGCTTTCTTCAGCACTGTTAATTCACGCTGATTATTGTGGTCATAGCTGGAAATACAGACTGTATCAACATGGCGGATACCCAGCTCACGGGCCAGCAAGGCACCCGGCACAAGACCTCCACGACTTACAGCAATAATGCCTTTCCACTGCTCTACAGGAAGTAAACGCTGCGCCAGTTTACGGGCATGTATTTGCAACATATCCCACGTTACGACATATTTTTCGCTCATAAAATTTGATCCTGGAAACTAAGAATATTTTCAGAAAAGAGTTTGTTGCGGAATAAAGGTTGCGCGGGATTATAGTGATTTGAGCCCGCAAAAACCAGCAAAAACAAGGAACATCCTGATCCTGAAAGCGCATTACTAATCAGAAAATGGTATTCTCAGGCATAACATAGACACTGGGCAGCTCAAGATGATAAAGCCCTCCGAGATGTCAAACATTACACTTATATTTCATCAAGATGAAGTTACAGGAGATTCGCCGTGTCCGAATTATCAACATTATCCCCCCAACCATTATGGGATATTTTTGCTAAAATTTGCTCCATTCCACATCCATCCTATCATGAGGAAGAACTTGCTTCTCACATCATTGAATGGGCTGAGGATAAAAACCTCCATGTTGAACGTGATGAAGTCGGTAATATTCTGATAAGAAAACCGGCCACAAAAGGCATGGAAGACCGTAAAGCGGTCGTACTTCAGGCTCATCTTGATATGGTTCCGCAAAAGAACAATGATACACAGCATGATTTCGCGAAAGATCCTATTCGCCCTTACATTGATGGTGACTGGATAACCGCAGAAGGTACAACGCTGGGCGCAGATAATGGTATTGGTATGGCTTCCGCGCTGGCAGTACTGGCCGATGAATCTGTCAAACACGGCCCTCTGGAAGTGTTACTGACCATGACTGAAGAAGCGGGTATGGATGGCGCATTTGGTCTTCAACCGGGCTGGTTGCAGGCTGATATTCTGATCAATACCGATTCAGAAGAAGAAGGCGAAATCTATATGGGTTGTGCCGGGGGTGTAGATTATGTTTCCAAACTGCCACTTTCCCGCGAACCCCTGCCAGCAAACTACCAAACGCTACAACTGACCATTAAAGGATTAAAAGGTGGTCATTCCGGTGGTGATATCCATCTGGGATTAGGTAATGCCAATAAATTACTGGCCCGTTTCCTTGCTGAATACAGTGATGAACTGGAGCTGAAACTGATCCATTTACAGGGTGGTACTCTGCGTAATGCAATCCCTCGTGAAGGTTCTACTATCATTGCCGTCCCAACAGGACTAATGCCAAAACTACATCAGGTAAAAGATAATTATCTGGAAATACTGAAGAACGAATATGCGGTCGCTGAAACTAACCTGACTCTTTTGTTGGATGACGTCAAAACTTCATCACAGGCATTAACGGCAGATTGTCAGTCCCGCTTTATCGCTATGCTGAATACAATGCCTAACGGTGTTATTCGCATGAGTGATGTTGCAAAAGGTGTTGTAGAAACATCCCTGAATGTGGGTGTTGTCAATATGGAAGAAGACCACGTCGAGGTTATCTGCCTTATCCGTTCACTGATTGAAAGTGGCAAGGCTTATGTTGTCGGGATGCTCAACTCTCTGGCCAAACTTTCCGGCGCAGAAGCAACAGCAAGTGGTGACTACCCGGGCTGGCAACCGGATGCCGATTCTCCAGTGATGCACTTAGTGCGTGAAACTTATCACCAGCTGTTCGACAGTACACCAAACATTATGGTAATCCATGCAGGTCTGGAATGTGGGTTATTCAAAAAACCCTACCCTGATATGGATATGGTTTCCATTGGCCCAACTATCCGTGGTGCCCACTCACCTGATGAAAGGGTTCACATTAAAAGTGTTGGCCAGTACTGGCAATTACTGACAGCTATCCTGAAAGCGATCCCAGTGAAAGAATAATGTAGTTCTCCCCTGTCTACAGACAGGGGAATATTCCTTCTTCATATTCCACACACTATTTAACAGTATCTTTTTCGTAAAACAAAAGATCACTAACAAAACCGCATTACAACTCAAGCAATAGCTGTCGTTCCAGTTGTGGGCTTTGTAATGTCACATGCAGCCCAACTAACCGGACTCCCCTGCCTTCCCGACGTGTCTCCCAGGCCTGTTGGGCAACCTTCAGCAGATCCTGTTTATCCAATAGCGGATGAGTATGTTCCTGTGTCGTTAGCTGAAAATCATCAAATTTTAATTTAATACCCTGACGAGCAATGCGGAGATCTGGTTTGACCTTTCCCAGTCTTTTTTCCAGCTCGGGATAAAGCTGTTCAATCAACTCAACACAATCACGCCAGTCATGAATATCCTGCGCCAGCGTTTTTTCTACCCCAACAGACTTACGTAAACGATCAGGCTTTATCAGGCGCTCATCAATACCATGACAACGTTGCCAGAGCACAAGGCCAAATTTACCCAGTTTTTTTATTAACGCTAACTTGTCATAGTCTTGTACATCGGAACAAAGTTCTAACCCCATATCAGACAAGCGTCCGGCGGTGACTTTCCCCACTCCGGGGATTTTACGTAATGGCAGAGATTGCACAAAATCGTCAACCTGTGTGGGTGAAATCAAATACTGACCATTGGGTTTATTGATATCAGAAGCTATTTTTGCCAGAAATTTAACGGGGGCAATTCCCGCTGAAGCCGTTAGCTGCAACTCATCAAAAATCACCTGTCGAATTTCTCTGGCAATTAATGTTGCCGAACCATGACAATGCTGGCAGTCGGTAACATCCAGATAGGCTTCATCCAGCGACAAGGGTTCGATCAACTCGGTATAGCGGGCAAAAATCTGGCGGATATGTTGAGACACTTCTTTATAGTAGGCCATACGCCCTGAAATTACTTTCAGTTGAGGGCACAACTTCATTGCCATTGAGGTAGACATAGCACTGTGTACACCGTAACGGCGGGCAGGATAATTTGCAGTACTGATGACACCCCGCCTGTCAGCGCTACCACCAACAGCTATCGGGATATCGCGGAGTGACGGATTATCCCGCATTTCAATGGCAGCAAAAAAGCAGTCCATATCGATATGAATAATTTTGCGCATCTGAACTCTCCACGACAAAAATACTGTATAAATATACAGAATAAGTTCATGATATGCTACTTTTTTTAATCTGTTACTGCGCAACTTTCATTTTACTATCGTCTCTCACTATCTGAATAACATTTCATCTTTATTAATACCTTTCGTCTTTCAAGTTGCCTCTTTGTTGGCTGCGCTCACTCATTAGGTAAAGATGAAAATTATCACCTCACGATAATTTATTAATTGGTCTCGTAACATTTAAAATAATAAAACTATCAAAATTTATTATTTATTTTTATTAACATAAAAAATAAACTGCAGTTTTGTGCAATTCATGGCAGACAGATTTAACTAAAACTAACAGCAAACAATAAACTATTACAAATCACACAAAATGAAAAACCTCTTGCACAAATATCACCCTAACATTCTCAAATCCTGTTAAATTTGACTCCAAAGTAAGGACTCTGATGAGCAATAATCGTTCTTTTTATTTATATCAGATATCTGATATTCTGTTTACTTCGTCAACAAGAGCATTTGGTATGCTATTTTCCTGGTGGATGATTGAAATACTAAAGCTAGAATTAAAACTCGGCTGGTTTATCTTTTTTTGTTGGCTATTTCAGATTTTATTCTTAATTAAATTTGGAGAAATAGGTGACAAAATAAATAAGAGAAGTGTTGTGCTGTACTGTACTATCCCTTCTTTTATTCTTTTTGTTATCTCTAATCTATTAGACAGTAATTTTTATTTATCATTAGGCCTGATATATATTGCAACATCAGTTGCCACGGCTATCATTCAGCCTATAGGAATAAGTATTATTCCTGAAATAATGGATAACAAAAAACTAGACAAGGCATTTAAATATCGAGGTCTGGTAAACTCTATTAATACCATGCTTGGCCCGGCGATTTCCGGATTAATTATTCATTACTTTAATATTGATGGCTCACTGATTTTTATCGCCGTAATGTCATTACTGCCACTGATTGGGTTTTATTTTATCAAAACAAATTCAGAAAAAACGCCAGAGAAAGCCGGACATCGCGGGCAAAAAAGTATTAGAATCATTACCAAAAATTCAACAGAGATAAGACTCTCATTTGTTGCAGCTTTTTTTAATTTTGCGATTACGCCATTAATCATGTACATCCTGCCTATTATCATTTTAAATCAATTTAAACTAAGTGCCTTGCATGTTGGCATTGCTGAGGCAACCTTTGGGATTGGCATGATGCTAGGCAGCCTTGTTATCATCAATCAGGTAAACAAAATTTTTTGTAAGGCTCATACTGCTTTTATTGCTGCATTGACTATGGCGCTCTGTATTGCCGGTATATCTCATGCCGATTCTTTTACTGAATTATGCTGTTACATGTTGATCTGTGGAATAGGGTTAGTAATTTACAATATAAATACCACCTCCATTCGTTGCCTTGCAACACCAGAAAATTATCGTAATTCAATGGAATCTAAATTTACTGCTATTTGTATGGCATCCATTCCTCTGGGTATGCTGACAGCCACTTATATTATTGAGAGTTATGATATTAAAGTATTATTACTCGGTTTTTCTTTCTTCATGGCATTAATCTCGTTATTGGTTCTCTCTTCACCGAGATATATTGAGATATCAAAAATGTCAGAAAGCCAGTTAAATGGATACTACGAAAAAATCTATCCTGAGGCATTTTATACTAAAAAATAAATTATTAAATTGGCCTGCAATACTCTTGCAGGCCACCTCTGATTTATTTATACCCCATTTGGGAAAATTAACGTCTGCCCCGGAGATTCACGATTCAGGTGAATAAAATTCAGATGCTTCTCATAATGGTCGAGAATATCACTGATAATCTGTTCTTTTGTATACCCCATCAAATCATTACCCTGAGTTCCTTCTATTAAGAAAGTTTCCAGCCGGAAATAATAAGATTTGCCTAATCTTGCACGATAAGTGAATCCCGGAACAGAATAACGCTGGGGCCAAATCTGATAGATAAAATTCTGTTCATCTCCCAGATCGACAATCAACTCAATTGGAGTAAGACGTTTATCTTCTTCTGACGGCAGCATATTAAACTGCACACTTGCACCACGTAACTCCAGCTCTTTTGCAACTTCCTGCATCGCAGGACGACACACCATATCCAGCATACGCTGAGTACTTTTCGTACCCGGAAAATGCATCATACGGCTCAGGCGCTGTTTCCAGTTCAGCGATCCATTATCATGCACCAATGTCGGAGATGTATTCTGCAATGCGCTGGCTTTGCGAAAATCCTCAACCCGTAACGACTTATACAATCCCGCCATGATAAAAAAGATCACAAAACTAAAAGGCAGCCCCATAATTACCGTCATATTCTGTAACGCTGAGATACCGTCAGTCATCAAAATACCCAGCGTCAGTACACCAATCGCCACAGACCAGAATATCCGCAACCAGTTCGGTGCATCGTTATTAATGTCACTGAGATTAGACGTAAAATTACCTAAAACCAGTGAGCCAGAATCTGCCGACGTAACATAGAACAGCAGCCCTGTAATTGTGGCAACAGAGGCACTCAATGTGAAAGCCGGATAAAGTGCCAGCAGGTTATAAAACCCCCGCTCAGGATGAACTAACACCGTTTCCGCTAATTCGTGGTTGCCGTGAATAATTTCATATAACGCGCTATTGCCAAAAACAGACAGCCAAATCAGGGTAAACACAAATGGAATAATCAGCGTACCCATCACAAACTGGCGGATCGTGCGACCTCGGGAAATACGGGCAAGAAATAACCCGACAAACGGTGACCAGGCAACCCACCACGCCCAGAAGAACAGAGTCCAGCTATTCATCCATTCCGTCGGGCGCTCAAATGCGAAGCTATTGAGAGTCATCCCCATAAACCGGCTGATGTAATCACCCACATTCTGTACCAGCCCATTAAGCAGAAATTCTGTATCTCCCACAAACAGAATAAACAGCACTAATCCTAACGCTAACAGTACATTCAGCTCAGACAGAAACCGAATACCTTTGTTGACACCAGAGGTTACAGATATTGTTGCCACGATAACCGACAGCAATATTAACCCGCCCTGAACTCCCAACCCCTGCGGCAATCCAAACAACACCTTTAGCCCGTAGTTTAACTGTACAACCCCGATCCCAAGTGTTGTCGCGATGCCGAAAATCGTCCCTATCACTGCGGCAATATCCACGGTATGACCAATCGGCCCTTTGATATGATTCCCGAAAATAGGGTAAAGCGCCGAACGGATAGTTAACGGCAGATTGTAACGATAACTGAAATAGCCCAGTGCAATCCCCATCAAAGCATACATAGACCAGCCCGTCAGGCCATAGTGAAACAGTGTCCACACCATCGCCTGACGAGCTGCTTCAATTGTTTCTCCTTCACCCGTTGGCGGACGCATATATTGAGTAATCGGCTCAGCCACGGAGAAAAACATCAAATCAATGCCTATGCCAGCCGCAAACAACATTGCAGCCCAACTGAGCAGACTGAACTCAGGTTTGGATTGTTCCGGGCCGAGCTTAATAGCGCCAAAGCGGGAAGCTGCCACAAAAATGACAAAGACAATGTAAAGCGTGGCTGCCAGCAAGTAGTACCAACCAAATGTTTTCGAAACCCAGTTCAGGGTGTTTTTTATCCAGATGCTTGTTGCATCCGTAAAAAAGAGTGTGAAAAGCGAAAAGAGAATAATTAATGCAGCTGAGGTAAAAAAAACGACAGAGTTTAGTGAATCCTTCTGAGTGTTTTTTGGACTGTCTCCGGTATTCATAGGCAGTTCCTGAAGTAAGTGAAAAAGAAAAAACAAAAAAGAGTAATATCCATAATATGTTGAATAACATAATAAAAACTAAATCATCTTCAATAACCTCAACTTATTTTTGTAAAAATATTGTAATAAAACATATTTAATTTTGATTGAATGTTCAATCAAAAAAAAGTTTAATAGCCATCGAATCATTGATTGCTGAGCGTAAAGTCATGCCCAAAGTTGGAATACAGTCAATAAGAAAACAGCAACTTATTGATGCTACATTAGCTGTCATCAATGAAGTTGGAATGCAGGAAGCAAGTATTGCGCAAATAGCCAAAAAAGCTGGCGTTTCTAACGGTATCATCAGCCATTACTTCAAAGATAAGAACAAGTTACTTGAAGCCGCCATGCGGCACTTATTGCATCAACTCCAGATGGCGGTGGCGCGACGATTAAGGCTGCTCGACAACGCAACCCCTCTTCACAGGCTAAAAGCCATCATTGAAGGAAATTTTGACACCAGCCAGATTAATAGTGCAGCCATGAAAACCTGGCTGGCTTTTTGGGCAAGCAGTATGCATCAACCCAGTTTATACCGCTTACAGCAAGTCAACGAACGTCGGCTATATTCCAATATCTGTGTCGAATTCAGCAGGGCTTTGCCCAGAAGAGAAGCACAGCTTGCAGCGCAGGGGCTGGCAGCTCTGATTGACGGCATCTGGCTGAGAAGTGCCTTAAGTAGCAAACCTTTTGACGTAGAAAGTGCATTCACTATTACTTTCGATTACATCGAGCAGAAACTCAGATGACCACTCTTCCTGAATTCTGGCCTAAGGAGAACCCATGACCCGTTTTGGTTTACAGAAACTTTATATCCACGGTGCTTATGTTGACAGCACCCACCCTGATAAAAATATTTTTGATGCTGTCAATCCGGCTAATGGTGAAATCATTGCACAGCTACAATCTGCAACTGAACAGGATGTCCAGCTAGCAGTGGAAAGTGCGCAAAAAGGACAGAAAATCTGGGCAGCAATGACAGCGACAGAACGTTCCCGGATCCTGCTTAAAGCCGTAGATATTCTGCGTGAACGCAATAATGAACTGGCTGAACTGGAAACGCTGGACACCGGTAAACCCCTCTCTGAAACCCAGCAAGTTGACATCGTTACCGGTGCCGATGTTCTGGAATATTATGCAGGCCTGATCCCGGCACTCGAAGGCCAGCAAATGCCATTGCGCGAATCCTCCTTTGTCTATACACGGCGAGAACCGCTGGGTATCGTCGCAGGCATTGGGGCATGGAACTACCCAATCCAGATTGCTCTGTGGAAATCAGCCCCTGCACTGGCAGCGGGTAATGCCATGATTTTCAAACCCAGTGAAGTGACATCCCTCACCGCCCTGAAACTGGCTGAAATTTATACCGAAGCAGGTTTGCCTGATGGTGTATTTAACGTACTGACAGGCATGGGGCATGAAGCGGGCCATTATCTGGCTGTCCATCCGAAAATTGCCAAAATGTCTTTTACCGGCGGAATCACCACCGGTAAAAAAGTGATGGCTAATGCATCCGGTTCAACACTGAAAGAAGTCACGATGGAACTGGGTGGAAAATCTCCGCTGATTATTTTTGAGGATGCCAATCTGGATCGGGCGGCCGATATTGCCATGATGGCAAACTATTTCAGCTCAGGTCAGGTTTGTACCAACGGCACACGTGTTTTTGTCCCGAAAGCACTGCTTCCTGATTTTGAAAATAAAATAATGGAACGCGTTAAACGGATCCGCGTTGGTTCACCTCTCGATCTGAATACCAATTTCGGCCCTCTGGTGAGTTTCCCCCATATGGAATCAGTGCTGCGCTATATAGAAAGCGGCAAAAATGCGGGCGCTCGATTGCTGTATGGTGGTAAACGCCTTATGGACGGTGAACTGGCGAAAGGGGCATTTGTTGCACCAACCGTCTTCACAGACTGCACAGATGACATGCTTATTGCACAGGAAGAAATTTTCGGCCCGGTGATGTCTATTTTGGCCTATGAAACAGAAGATGAAGTCATCGCCCGTGCGAACAATACGGATTACGGCCTCGCCGCCGGAGTGGTGACAAACGATCTCTCCCGCGCCCATCGCGTAATCCACCAGCTGGAAGCAGGGATCTGCTGGATCAACACTTGGGGAGAATCACCAGCTGTTATGCCTGTCGGCGGCTATAAACATTCCGGGGTCGGTCGTGAAAACGGATTGGTCACACTGCAACATTACACACAGACTAAATCTGTACAGGTTGAACTGGGTAATTTTGAATCGCTATTTTAAACAATGACTGAAACAGAGGAGATAACAATGGTATTTGACTACATTATTATCGGTGCTGGTTCAGCGGGTAATGTGCTTGCAACTCGTTTAACGGAAGATCCGAATATCACTGTCCTACTGCTGGAAGCTGGCGGGCCTGATTATCGATTTGACTTTCGCACTCAAATGCCAGCAGCGCTGGCATATCCCTTGCAGGGAACCCGTTATAACTGGGCGTATGAAACCGATCCTGAACCCTATATGAATAACCGCCGTATGGAATGCGGACGAGGCAAAGGGTTAGGAGGATCATCACTGATCAACGGCATGTGTTATATCCGTGGTAATGCGCTGGATTTTGACCACTGGGCAAAACAGCCGGGTCTGGAAGACTGGTCATACCTTGATTGCCTGCCTTATTTCCGCAAGGCAGAATCACGGGATATCGGCCAGAACGATTATCATGGCGGAAATGGTCCCGTCAGCGTGACAACGCCAAAAGCCGGTAATAATGAGCTTTTCCATGCAATGGTGGAAGCGGGTATTCAGGCGGGTTATCCGGCTACGGATGATCTGAATGGTTACCAGCAGGAAGGCTTTGGCCCAATGGATCGCACAGTTACGCCCAAAG
The DNA here is from genome assembly GCF_963894935.1 of Xenorhabdus sp. PB61.4. Classification (NCBI taxonomy): domain Bacteria; kingdom Pseudomonadati; phylum Pseudomonadota; class Gammaproteobacteria; order Enterobacterales; family Morganellaceae; genus Xenorhabdus; species Xenorhabdus sp. PB61.4. Next base: position 50,926 of record NZ_CAWQJR010000013.1, on the reverse strand, counting down.
GCCGTCGTTCCAGCACTGCCCGTGGTTATCTGGATCAGGCCAGACAGAGGGCTAACCTGACCATCATCACCCATGCCTTAACGGATACAATCACATTTGAAGGTAAAACCGCGGTTGGCGTTACTTTTTATCAGGGTAATAATTCCACACTAACGCAGGCCACTGCACAAAAAGAAGTGTTACTTTGTGCCGGAGCAATAGCTTCCCCCCAGATTTTACAGCGTTCAGGGGTTGGCCCTGAGGAAGTTCTGCAAGAATCATCGATTCCTGCTGTGCATATCCTGCCGGGAGTCGGGCAAAATCTTCAGGATCACCTTGAGATGTATCTGCAATACGAATGCCTCAAACCTGTTTCGCTCTATCCTTCCCTCAAATGGTACAACCAGCCCATGATTGGCGCAGAATGGTTATTTAAGGGGACGGGAGTGGGTGCCAGCAATCAGTTTGAAGCCGGTGGCTTTATCCGTACCAGTGAAAAATTTGACTGGCCCAATATTCAGTTTCATTTCTTGCCGGTAGCCATCAATTACAATGGCAGCAACGCAGTCAACGAGCATGGTTTTCAGGCTCATGTTGGTTCGATGCGTTCCCCGAGCCGCGGTCACGTGAAAATCAAATCACGTGACCCACGCCAGCACCCGAGTATTTTGTTTAACTACATGTCTACCGAACAAGACTGGCAAGAGTTCCGCGATGCTATCCGTATCACGAGAGAGATAATGGCCCAGCCTGCTCTCGCTCCCTATTGTGGTCGGGAGATAAGCCCCGGAGCGGATATCCAGACAGATGATCAACTGGACGCTTTTATTCGTGAACGTGCTGAAACCGCTTTTCACCCATCCTGTAGCTGCAAAATGGGGCTTGATGAAATGGCGGTGGTTGATGGTCAGGGGCGTGTACATGGCGTTGAGAATTTACGGGTTATTGACGCCTCTATTATGCCGGAAATCATTACCGGTAATCTGAACGCCACAACGATTATGATAGCAGAGAAAATTGCGGATAAAATTCGGGGGAATGCACCTCTGCCCCGCAGTCAGGCAAAATACTATGTCGCCAATGGCGCTCCCGCCCGAAAATCAGGGCTAAGCAATTCGTCTACAAATTAATACTTATACCCTATGGATTTCGAGTTGCATCGCGGCGGCGAGGGAACTCATCCCCGGGAGCATAGAAACTATGTGACTGGGGGGTGTGAGCGTAGCCAACAAAGAGGCAGCTTGAAAGACGACGGGTATATTGAAAATACGGGAAATAGCAAAGTCATTTTTAGCTACTTTTCCCGTATTACATATAATGTTTACAATAAATCTAATTCCATAAAAATATGCTCTGCTCCGTCTTCCATATAGATTTCACCTTTTGTTTGATAACCAAGGCTTTCATAAAATGGCTGAGCATGACATTGTGAGGATAAACCAATCGTTGCCACCCCATTTTTGCGGGCATAATTCTCAACAAACTCCATCACCAGACGGCCGATTCCTTGACCCCGATAGGCTTTCAAAACAGCAACACGCCCCACTTTAAGCATATCGTTGTGCTGTGGAACAGCTCTTAAGACGGCAATAGGATTTTCAGCATCAAATACCACGACATGCAGGGCAATATCATCATATTCATCAATATCAATTTCATCAGCAAACCCTTGCTCATCCGTGAAAACGTACTTGCGGACATTGAAAGCATGCTGAATTAATTCAGGGTCTTGTCTTCCTAAACTGTGTTTTATTTTCATTGTTATATCCTAAAAATAATGACGTACAGAAGAATGGAATAGTAAAAATAGTGACAAGAATGTAAAAAAACAAGGGCACTCTTTGCCAGAGCGCCCTTCTGATTTCAACTAACAAACTATATCCAATGGATTTCTAGAAGAACCTAAAGAGAGGAAAGGTATTATCCTTCTTCTTTCTTACCATCATCACCTTTAAGTTTATTAATTAAATCATCCGTTTTTTTATCGGCCTCGGATTTTATTTCTTTCGATTTCGATTTTGCATCATCTGTAAGCTGATTAATTTTATCCGTAGCCTGCTGCTGTATTTCCCCAGTTTTATTTTTCAGCTGATCAGCCGCATCATTGACAGATTTAGTGATGTCATTCTTTAAATCTTCCGTTTTGGATGGCAGTTGGCTTATGGTTTTCTCAGTCGAACTCCCCGTACTACTCTGGCCTTCCTTCGAATTATCTACCGCTTTCTGGTCTTCATGATTAGCATTGTCTTGCGTTCCCTGTGGCTTTTCCTTTGTATCCAAGTTGTTCTGCTCTGAATCCTTCTTCATTTGCGTTGCACTATCTTCAACCGGTTTGGTTGAGTCTTCCGCTTTTTTGGCTGCATCATCACAGCCCGCAATGAATGCCACAATTCCAACCAGAAATAGAGCACTAAGAATCTTCTTCATTGACTAACCCCTTGCACTTACGGAAATAACCTTGCAAATGGGTGTCCTGGCTTTCTATGCCATAACATCCATAAGCTCTTTGTCGTAAACCTTGCTGATAAAAATAATTCTCATTTTTATCTGCCCGATTTGTTCTCTTAGGTGACTTATAGCAATGCAATATTTCATACAGACATATTTCGGGAAATTTATGGCAAATAATAGTCAAAATTTAGGAAAACGCCCAATCGCAACTTTTATCCGAAAAATTTTAAACGGAACATTTTCTGGCACTCTGGTGCTGGGAACAGCATTTTCCAGTTCAGTTTCGGCTACTGAAAATCTTTCTGACCAAAAGCCAGAAAAGAAAAATGAGGTGATGCGGCTATCAACGCTTTCTGTTCTGGGAAGCACTCGTAACAGTACCAGTGCAGGTAGTTCAGCACTCAAAAAGGAAGATATTGACCGGACTCAGGCGGATAATATTGCTGAGCTGCTCGGACAGCTTCCCGGGGTTTCGATGGCTGGTTCACCACGTCCCGGTGGGCAGACATTAAATATCTGGGGAATGGGAGAGCAAGAAGATGTCAAAGTGACACTGGATGATGCCCCAAAAGGGTTTGAGAAATACCGTCAGGGATCTATCTTCATTGAGCCGGAATTAATCAAACGTATTGATGTCGATAAAGGGCCGCATAATATTTTGAATGGTAATGGTGGATTTGGTGGTTCTGTTAAAGTTGTGACTAAAGATGCCAATGACTTATTACGCCCTGACGAGGATTGGGGTGGATTTATTAAGCAGAGCTTCCATACCAATGACAGGCAATGGATCAACAGCGCTGCGTTATATGGCCGAGATCCGAATGGCTACGCGGATGGCTTGCTGTATTTCAGCAAACGAGATGGTCATAATATCAAGCGCCCCGATGGGACACGTTTTGAGTTTTCACAAAATAATCAAACTTCCTATTTATTGAAAACCAATTTCTATCCTAATGACACGCATACTGTCAGCTTATCTGCTATGCGTTCAGAGTCAGATGGCTGGCAACCGTGGGCTGCTAAACGGGATAAAATGAATGTACCAACTGAAAGCGACATAGAAAAATATGGCTGGAATGATGCATGGCGAAAACTTTTGGTATTTCGAGATCAAATAGATCAAAACTATTCAGCTAAATGGAATATCGCACCAGAAGATAACCCTTGGTTAAATTTAACCATAACCTCAGCCTATTCAAATACCAGACAAAATGATCGACGCCCTGAGATAAAGGATGTAAAACCCACATCCGCATCACTTATGGGGCAAAAAAGCTGGATTAAGTATACTGATACCATGGTTGATATCAGTAATAAAAGCGTATTCTCTACCAATCTTATAGAGCATGAATTATTAGTTGGTGCCCGCTGGCATAAAAATGATCGTGATGTCCTAATGTTTGATAAAAATAAAAAGAAAGATCCTACATTTAATTATGGCTATTATCAGCCCGGTTATATGCCAGCCGGAGTTCAGCAAACTTATAGCCTATTTACTCAGGACTCTCTGAAAATAGACAGCGTTACCGTAACACTAGGAGCTCGTTATGATCACATCAAAAACACCGGAGAAAAAAACAAAGCATCTGCTTATAACAATATGTCACCTGAAATTAATCATGACTACAGCAGCGTAACTTACGCAGGTTGGTCTCCCCATTTAGGTACAATATGGCAGGCACACAAAAACCTATCACTTTTCGCTGATATCAGCCGCACATGGCGTGCCCCCGTTGTTGATGAACAATATGAAGTTCAGTCAGCAAAAACCAGCCTACCAGGATCCAGCCGTAATCTTGATGTTGAGAGAATGACAGGCATTCGCCTCGGTGCAATTCTTGATTTCGATGATTTAATGCTTGAAGGTGACAGCCTGCAAATCCGTACCACTTTATTCCGCAACCGTGGCAAAAACGAAATTTTCAAAAGGCGTGGAATATACTGTAAAGCCCAGTTAGATGGTATTTCGTATACAAATTGTGAAAAACCACTTTCCAATTATCGAAATCTGCCGGGTTATACCATAGAAGGATTGGAAATAGAGACTTTCTATGATAGCAGGGTACTGTTCGGAAAATTTTCCTTTTCCACCATTCGCGGCCAACGTGATGCTTCCATGCGTGATCCGTGGATAGGGCATAAAACCTGGATTACTGAAATTCCTCCAAGATCTGCACATGCGATGCTCGGCATTAAAGTTCCACAGTGGCACATGGCAATGGGGTGGAAAGGTGAATTTATTCGTAAACAAGACCGTTCAGCATCTGATAGTGATCCAATGGCAAAAAGTTGGGATCTACCAAAAACCAAAGGTTATGCCCTGCACGGCCTGTTTGCAAGCTGGCAACCACCTTTTATACAAGGTCTTGAAGCTCGTATCACCGTCGATAACCTGTTCAATCGAGATTATTACCCATACTTAGGGGAAGCTAGTGCAGGCATTGGCCGCAACTATAAACTCAGCATTTCACAGCAGTTCTGACTGCCATTAAACATCCAATGCAATATACCCTCTTAATTTTTAAGAGGGTTATCACTATAATCTACTATTGACTTCCATAAATAAATAAAAATAATAATCATTATCAAATTTATTCATTCAGGCAATATCACATGGCTGTGCAAAAAAGCACATTCGGACACAATGAAATAGCCCGTCAGCTTTATAACGAATATCACGAATGGCTGCTGAGCTGGATCAAACAGAACTGTGCCAGTCTCAACCATGCAGAAGACCTCACCCATGATGTGTTTATCAAATTGATGCAATATCCGGATATGGCTGAGATCCGTTATCCCAAAGCGTTTTTAATTACCATCGCTCGCAGAACCATCGCTAATTATTACCGCCGAAAAAAGCTCGAAGAGAATTATTTGGACTATATCAGTGCAGTGCCGAAAAACACGTCCTATCCAACAGAACATCAGCTTGTGCTGCTGGAGCAATTAGAAAGGATAGATAGCACGCTTGATAAGCTACCAATAAAAGTCAGACAAGCATTTCTGCTGACTCAGCTGCAAGGGATGCGCTATAAAGAAGTCGCAGAAGATCTTGGGATCTCCATGAGTTCGGTAAAAAATTACTTACAACAGGCGCATAAAAGGTGCCACCCTTTTAATACACTATAAAAAATAAAACCCGCTGCTTTTTCTGACAGCGGGCTATTTCAAATTACTTCAAATCCCATTTCTCAATTGATTTGAAAAACGAAAATACATCAGATAATGCGGTTTTTCTCTAACTGAGCAAGGCGAGAAGCTTCTCTTGCTTCACGCTTTTTACGAGCATCGCAGGGTTCAGGGCAATCACAAACTTTCTCAACACCGATGCTTCCCAAACCGCCGCAACTTCCCTGAATGCTTTTGCGCTTAAAAATATAACCTAACGCCATTCCCGCAAAGGCCAGCAGGAAAAAGATAAAGGCTGCGATAAAGACTTCCATAACCTTCCCTCTTATTTCTTCTGTTGTAAATAGTGCTTAAAGGCCGGGCTATAACGTTCTTCAAAACCATCTTTAGTTTTGACAATCATAAAGACCGGAATGTTCAGCTTCTCAGCCATTTCCATACCCTTTTCCGGCCCCAGAACATCTATCCCGGTAGAAAAACCATCAGCACTCATACAGCTTGGAGCAATAACCGTGATTGAAACCAGATTGTGGGCGATAGGTCGGCCTGTTTTAGGATTAATCGTGTGTGAATAACGCACGCCGTTCTGTTCAAAGTAGTTACGATAATCACCTGATGTTGCTACAGCCATATTACCCGGCGCAATAATTTCCTGAGCACTTTGCGTCATTCCGCTATCGGAGGGTTTTTCAATCGCAATTCTCCAAGGTGTTCCTTTTCCATTATTACCTGCCGTGCGAACTTCCCCCCCAATATCAACCATGTAATTACCGATATTCTGAGAAGCCAGATATTCCGCCACAACATCAACGCCATAGCCCTTAGCAATGGAAGAAAGATCAACATACAACTCAGGAATGGATTTAATCAGGCTATTGCCTTCAACAGATAGCTTATCGATGCCAATCCATGCGCGACGTGTTGCCAGTTCGTCCTCTGTTGGTGCTTTCGTTACGCGCCCTTCCGGCCCGAAACCCCACAGATTTACTAATGGCCCGACAGTGACATCCAGCGCACCATCCGTCAGCTTATTAATGCGGATGGCTTCTTTAACAACCTTAGCGGTGGCTGCCGATACCGGAAAAGGCGTATTCACTTCACGGCTTTGATTAAAACGACTCAATTCAGAATTTGGTCGGTAAGTGGACATCTGGTCGTTTACTTCCTCCAGTAAACGATCAATCTCTTTTTGCATGTTTTCCGGAGAGGGGACTGATGAATCAGCAACATATTTGACGGAGTAATAAGTCCCCATCGTTTGCCCACTCAGATTCTGCTGTTCAGGGCCACCACATGCTGACAACAGCATAGCCGCCAGTAGCATTACACCCCAGTTGATAATTTTTTTATTCAACATAACTTACTCTTTCTGAATCGTCAGCGCCCACAAAATGTGGGCGCTTATCGTTAAATCAAAGTGTTATATATCCGCACAATTTACTGCCATTGTGGGGGATATATATCATGGCCTGATTCAAATTATCAGCCACCGAAATCATCCAGCAGGATGTTTTCATCTTCTACACCAAGATCTTTCAGCATCTTAATGACTGCTGCGTTCATCACCGGAGGCCCACACATGTAGAACTCACAATCTTCCGGTGCCGGATGGTCTTTCAGATAGTTTTCATACAGGACATTGTGAATAAAGCCAGTGTAACCATCCCAGTTATCTTCCGGCAGCGCATCAGACAATGCCACGTGCCATGTAAAGTTCTCATTTTCTGCCGCCAGCTGATCAAAATCTTCGGTATAGAACATTTCGCGCTTAGAACGAGCACCATACCAGAAAGTGATCTTACGCTTGGAGCTCAGTCTTCTCAGCTGATCAAAGATATGCGAACGCATTGGTGCCATACCTGCGCCACCACCGATAAAGACCATCTCTGCATCAGTATCTTTCGCAAAGAACTCACCGAATGGGCCGGAAATAGTGACTTTATCACCCGCTTTCAGTGACCAGATATAAGAAGACATGATACCCGGTGTCACGTCAGGATTTCTTGGCGGCGGTGTTGCAATACGCACGTTCAGCATAATGATGCCGTGTTCTTCCGGGTAGTTCGCCATAGAATAGGCACGAACAGTCGGCTCACTGACTTCGGATACATAGCGGAACAGGTTAAATTTATCCCAGTCTTCGCGGTACTCATCCGGTACATCAAAATCGGAATAACGGGCAACATGTGGAGGACATTCTATCTGAATGTAACCACCCGCGCGGAATGGTACAACTTCTCCGTCAGGAATTTTCAGTTTCAGTTCCTTAATGAAAGTTGCTTTATTATCGTTAGAGATAACTTCACATTCCCACTTTTTAACGCCGAATATTTCTTCCGGCAATTCAATTTTCAGGTCCTGCTTAACATTAACCTGACATGCCAGACGGCAGCCTTCTTTCGCTTCGCGCTTGTTAATGTGAGACAGTTCAGTAGGCAGGATGTCACCACCACCGTCCTTGATTTTTACACGGCACTGACCACAAGAACCGCCGCCGCCACAAGCAGAGGAAACGAAAATCCCCTGATTAGCCAGCATTCCCAATAATTTGTCACCGGCAGGAGCAGTAAAGCTTTTATCCTCATCGCCGTTGACTTCAACTTTAATATCCCCGGTGTTCACCAGCTTCGATTTTGCGAACAAAATCATTGCTGTCAGTGCCAACACAATCAGGGTAAACATTACTACGCCTAGAATGATTATATCCATGAATTCTTCCCGCCTTTAGAGCTGCACGCCGGAGAAGGACATAAAGCCCAATGCCATCAGCCCGGTGGTAATAAAGGTGATCCCCAGTCCTTTCAAACCTGCCGGAACATCCGCATATTTCATTTTTTCACGGATTGCGGCCATCAGAACAATTGCCAGCATCCAGCCCATACCTGAACCGAAACCATATACGATGGATTCGCTGAAGTTATAGTCGCGCTGGGCCATGAAAGAAACACCACCAAAAATCGCACAGTTTACCGTAATCAACGGCAGGAAAATCCCCAATGCGTTGTAAAGGGCGGGAACGTAGCGGTCGAGGATCATTTCCAGTATCTGTACCAGTGCGGCAATCACACCGATAAAGGTAATGAAGTTCAGGAAGCTCAAGTCAACGCCATCAATCAGAGCGCCATCACGGAGTACCAGATTGTAAACAAGGTTGTTGGCAGGAACCGAAATCCCTAAAACAACCGTTACGGCAACGCCCAAACCAAAAGCGGTTTTTACGTTTTTGGATACCGCCAGAAAAGTACACATACCGAGAAAGAAGGATAACGCCATATTCTCGATAAAGACGGCACGGACAAACAAACTAATATAATGTTCCATGTTGCCTGTTACTCCTTATCAACCTGCTCAGGCTTCAGAGTCCGCAGACCCCAAATCAGCATACCAATGATGAAGAATGCACTTGGTGCCAGCAGGAATAAGCCATTAGGCTGATACCAACCGCCATTCTTGATGGATTCCATCACTGTAATGCCCAACAGTTTTCCTGAGCCAAACAGCTCGCGCAAAAAACCCACCAGCAACAGAATGACACCGTAGCCCAAGCCGTTACCGATACCATCCATAAAGCTTTCCACCGGTGGTGCTTTCATGGCGTAGGCTTCTGCGCGGCCCATTACGATACAGTTAGTGATGATAAGGCCAACAAACACAGATAACTGTTTTGAGATTTCATAGGCATACGCCTGTAAAATCTGGTCTACCACAATAACCAGCGATGCGATGATCGCCATCTGTACGATGATTCGCACGCTGCCAGGAATGTAGTTACGAATCAATGAAATAAAGAAGTTAGAGAATGCTGTTACCAGTGTTACAGCAATCGTCATTACCAGAGCAGTTTCCAGTTTGGTTGTTACAGCCAATGCTGAACATACTCCCAAAACCTGCAATGCTATCGGGTTATTATCAAATAACGGCCCAAGCAGGACGCGTTTTATCTCTTTGCTATCAGCCATCTTTCAGGGCTCCCTCGCGTACTTTTTTCAGGAACGGACCAAAACCGTTATCACCCAACCAGAAATCAAACATATGCTGAACACCGTTGGAAGTCAGAGTCGCTCCGGACAAACCATCTACACCGTAAGGATTATCACCGGCTCCACCACGAACGATCTTAATCGCCGGAGCACCTTCCGGGTTATACAGTTTTTTACCAACCCATTGCTTACGCCATTGTGGGTTATCAACTTCACCACCCAGACCCGGAGTTTCGCCGTGAGAATAGTAAGTAATGCCGCGAGATGTTACGCCATCCACATCAATAGAAATAAACGCATACATCATTGACCACAAACCTGAACCGTAGACTGGCAATACCAGCTCAGTTGTTTTTCCGTGATCATCTTTTACCAGATAGATTTCTGCCATATCAGCGCGACGGCGGATTTTTGCCAAATCCTGTTTCGATGATAAAGCGATACTAGTTTCATCACTGCGCAGAGCATTATTCAGGTCAAACTTACCATCACTTTTTTCAAGTGCTGCCGTTTTCAAATTGAGTAATTCAGGCTGAATACGACTGTCATAAACTTCTTTAATTTCTGCTGTTGTCATATCTGGCTTGAGCAAACCGGCAACATCCAGAATATTACGCTGCTTATCCAGCAGTTTCTGTTCCTGCTGCTGCGCTTTCAAACCTACGGCTGAACCAGCAACGACAATCGAACATACAAGGCACAGCACAAAAACAACGAGAAACGTTCTGCCGATGCTGTCATTATTTTTTGGTTTATCATTAGCCACGGGCTTTTCTCCGCTTAATATTGGCCTGCACGACCAGATAATCGAACAGTGGCGCGAACAGGTTAGCGAACAGAATCGCCAACATCATCCCTTCTGGGTAAGCTGGGTTCACAACCCGGATCAGAATACACATGACCCCGATCAGAATACCGTATGCCCACTTACCTTTATCCGTAAATGCAGCGGATACCGGGTCTGTAGCCATAAAGATCATGCCAAATGCGAAACCACCCAGAACCATGTGCCAGTACCAAGGCATAGCAAACATCGGGTTAGTATCTGAACCAATGGCATTAAACAGATAGGACATGGCAACCATACCGACCATGACACCAGCAACGATGCGCCATGAAGCGATACGGGCAAACAAAATGATGGCACCACCGATGAAAATCATCAGAGTGGAAACTTCACCTACTGAACCCGGAATGTTACCAAGGAAAGCATCCATCCATGTTACAGGCTGGCCTGAAATGGTGTTCATCAGAGCGTGCTGGCCTGCATTCGCCCACTGAGATAGCGGAGTTGCACCAGAAAATCCATCAGCCGCGGTCCAGACCAGATCACCTGAAATTTGCGCAGGATAAGCAAAGAACAGGAAAGCACGGCCTGCCAGTGCTGGGTTAAGGAAGTTACGCCCGGTTCCGCCAAAGATTTCTTTTGCGACCACAACACCAAACGTAATACCCAGTGCCGCCTGCCATAACGGCAGCGTTGGCGGGACAATCAGTGCGAACAGAATTGAGCTGACAAAAAAGCCTTCGTTGATTTCATGTTTGCGGATAATGGCAAATAAAACTTCCCAGAAGCCACCAACGATAAAAACAACCGCATAAATTGGCAGGAAATAGGTTGCGCCCAACAGCATTTTGCTGGCCCACCCTGCATCCGGTGTCAGTGATGCACCAAGATACTGAGCCAGCATGTAATGCCAGTCTGAAGACAGAACCTGCTGTAATGCCTCCCCGCTGTATAGATGAGTCAGGGCTGGTATCGCCTGATTCCCGACGTTATACATTCCCCAGAACATCGCCGGAAAAACAGACATCCATACCAGAATCATCATACGCTTGAGATCGATGGCATCACGAACGTGAGTTTTCCCTTTTGTCACCGTGCCCGGCGTGTAAAAGACGGTGCTCACTGCCTCATAGAGAGGATAATATTTTTCCAGCTTGCCACCGGCCTCAAAGTGATGTTCTACTTTTTCAAAATAATTTTTCAGGCCCATGAATTACCCTTCCTGCTCAATCTTAGTCAGCACTTCACGCAGTACCGGACCATACTCATATTTACCCGGGCAAACATAAGTACACAGTGCCAAATCTTCTTCATCTAACTCCAGACAACCCAGAGCCTGAGAACCATCAGTGTCCCCAGCCAGCAGATCACGAAGCAAGTGAGTAGCCATGATATCCAGTGGCATTACTCGCTCGTAGTTGCCGATTGGCACCATGGAGCGATCTCCGCCATTTGTGGAAGTTGAGAAAGCAAACCGCTTCTTTTTCAGGAAATGGCCGATGGTGGTGCGGGTAATGGAGAATTTATTCGTACCGGGAGCTATCCAGCCAAACAACTCTTTCTCACGGCCTTCAGACAGAACAGATACCAGAGTGTGGAAACGGCCCAGATAATGATGAGCTTCATCTGATTTAGCGCCACACAGTACTGAACCGGAAATAATACGGTTTTCACCCTCTTTCAGCTGACCGTGAGTCACTTCCAGCAAGTCAGCACCCAGACGGGAACGAACCAGACGCGGTGTTTTAACCTGCGGCCCTGCCAGAGAAATGACGCGATCAGTATACAATTCACCGGTTGTGAATAGCTTACCGATAGCAATAACATCCTGATATCCGAGATGCCATACTGCTTTCTGAGCACTGACCGGTTCAATGAAATGAATATGTGTTCCAACCAACCCAGCAGGATGCGGACCGGCAAACTGGCTGTAAGTAATTTGTGGGTTGTTCCCCGATGCCGGAATTTTCCCCGCGCCGTGACAAACGTGGATTTTTCCTTCCGTCAGTTTTGACAGAACATTCAGACCATCAACAAAAGCCTCTTCTTGTGTTGCAATAACAACGGACGGATCAGCCGCCAGTGGCTGAGTATCAATTGCCGTAACAAAGATTGCCTTTGGTGTGGAGCCTGGAGCAGGAGAACGACTGAAAGGACGTGTACGTAATGCCGTCCACATTCCTGATGAAAGCAGGTTTTTTTCTACCTGTTCACGAGTCAGCCCTGCAAGTTCTGTACGCTCATAACGATCAAACGCTATTTTTTCGTCGCCATTAACCTCAATCACAACAGATTGCAGTACACGGCGCTCTCCACGTCCAATGGTTACAACTTTCCCACTTGCGGGACTGGTAAATACTACCCCTGGATTCTTTTTATCTTCAAAAAGAATTTGCCCTTTTTTAACATGCTCACCTTCCTTAACCAGCATAGAAGGACGCATTCCAACATATTCTTCGCCTAATAAGGCGACATGGCGAATTGTCGGACCATCTTCTATAACTTGGGCAGGCGCTCCTGCTATCGGGAGGTCGAGTCCTTTTTTAATTTTAATCATAAGATTTGCACAAGTTTATCAGTTAAATCATATGCTACAGCTCACCCTGTGGTATTTCCGCAGGATGATGCAGCGACTTCAGTAATAAAAAACAGCTTGAGCGGCATATATCTCAAGTTATTCATGCCGATAATCGTTACAATATTCTCTTAAGTTTCGCCGGCAACGATTCTAACATTTCCCCCAAACGCTGTCTGACTAATCGAGTGATTTAGCTCAAGCAAATAAGAATAATTTCTCTGCTGAACCGTTAACTACTCGATAAAGCCGAGCACAATCATCACTTTTCCCTACTACGGAGGGCTTTTTAACCAGACTGTCTTTTTATGGGTACAAAATATTGTTGTTATATTTACTCAGCATATTGCCACGACATGATAACCTCAATCGCAGGATGTCATTAAGTTATTACCTTCTTAGGTGGTTATATTATGAAAAAAAATATTCTTTATTTTTCGCTTAGCTGGTTTCTCGTTAGTGTACCAGCATTTACTCAGGCTCAGGGCTGGTTATCAGGCAGTAAACAATTAAGTGAAAAATCACCATTAAAACAGCTCGGTTCTGATATCTTCATTCAAATATTCAAAGAAGAAAAAGTACTTGAACTCTACACCAAAAACAGCACAGGCCATTATCAATTAACCCGGCAATATCCTATCTGTAATTACTCCGGAGGGCTTGGACCTAAGACCCTGAAAGGGGACTTAAAAAGCCCGGAAGGTTTTTACCACGTCAGCCTTAAACAGTTAAAACCCGACAGCAGCTACTACCGGGCCATTAATATAGGCTTTCCCAATCAATTCGATAAATACCGGGGTTATTCCGGCAAGAATTTAATGATCCATGGTGCATGTAAATCTATTGGCTGCTATGCCATGACCAATCTTTATATGGATGAAATATACCGATATGCAGAAAGTGCGCTTCATCGTGGGCAACGAGAAATTAAAATTGACATTTACCCCTTCAGGATGACGCCATCAAATATGAAGCGCCATCACAATAACGTCAATTACCCATTTTGGGAACAGTTGCAGCCAGCTTATGAATATTTCGTTCAACATAGCACACCTGCAACTGTTAAAGTCATCAGAGGACAATATGTTTTAAATCAGGTAGCTCAGCCAGACAACCAAACTCCATCAGACTATGCGTTCACCAAGGTGAAATAATGCATAACTTCCCGGCTCAATTTTATGCCAGTCTTCGTTATGCGTTAAAGGTAAAGTTGCAATCACGGATACCACATCATCAGGCTGCGTATGTTCCTGAAAATCAATTTCAATATCCTGATCAAGCAATTTTGCTTTACCGAAAGGTGAACGACGGGTAATCCAGTGCAATTGTGTCGAGCAATAAGCCAGCATAAATCGCCCGTCCGATAGCAGCATATTGAACACGCCTTTTTCCCGAAGTTCATCTGCCAGTGATGCGATGAAACGGAATACCGCTGGCCAGTTAGAAGGCCGTTTAGGATATTTCACCGACAACTGATGTAGTATCCAGCAAAATGCCCACTCACTGTCAGTTTCACCAACCGGACGATAATTTCCCGTTTTCAGGTTACGATGCCCTTTCAATTGACCGTTATGGGCATAAGTCCAGTATCTTCCCCATAATTCACGGGTAAACGGATGAGTATTCACAAGGGATACATTGCCGCGGTTAGCCTGACGAATATGGGCAATAATAGCCTCTGATTTGATCGGATAGCCCTGAATAAAACGGGCAACAGGAGAATGATAACAGGGCTGGTGATCTTTGAAGGTTCGATATCCAAGACCTTCATAGAAAGTAATTCCCCAGCCGTCCCTGTGAGGGCCCGTATTCCCGCCCCGCTGGATCAGACCGCTCAAACTGAAAATGATATCCGTTGGCACATTGGCACTCATGCCAAGTAATTCACACATTGCCTACCTCTAACCTGAACCTGATACCTTGTTAACGCTGGTTTCTGTTAACACTGGTTTCTATTAACACGCTGCAATCAGGCTTTTACCATCTCTTTTTCGATTAACTGAATCAAAATATGGATAACTTTGATATGAATTTCCTGAATACGATCCGCGTAACCGAAATGAGGCACACGAATTTCAACATCCGCTGTCCCGGCCATTTTGCCGCCATCTTTACCGGTCAGGGTGATCACCTTCATCCCTTTCGCACGGGCAGCTTCAATTGCCTTAATAATATTACCGGAATTACCTGAGGTTGAAATTCCGAGCAGAACATCACCTTGCTGGCCAACAGCTTCGATATAGCGGGAAAACACATAATCATAGCCAAAATCATTACTCACGCAGGACAGGTGGCTGGGATCAGAAATAGCGATACCCGGGTATCCCGGACGGTTTTCACGATAACGGCCTGTCAACTCTTCCGCAAAATGCATGGCATCACAATGTGAACCACCATTGCCGCAAGAAAGTACTTTTCCTCCCGCTTTGAATGAATCTGCCAACAAAACCGCCGCTTTTTGAATAGCATCAATATTGGCATTATCGTTGAGAAAGTTGGTCAGTGTCTCTACGGCTTCAGATAATTCACTGCGGATCAGATCTTGATACATGGGGCTCATACTCCTGAAAGGAAATGTCTTCGGGATTAATAATAACAGTTATTGAGTGTAACGGATTCCCCCTCCTGAAAGAAGATTTCATTACACCCCGACGAAACTATCACAGCAAAAACAGCAATCACTTTGTGAGCTAGATTGTAATTAAGATGTAAATATATTGATAAAAGCCTTTTCCTCATCTAAAAAAGAAGAACAACACAACAGGTCAGACCTCTGACAACTCAACCTGAGATTTACAGGAGTTTTACTATGACCGTCCTCAGTATCATCTTATTTTTAGCCTTAATTGGCGGGCTTTGTTACCGCAAAGTCAGCCTGACTGTTAGCAGCCTGCTGCTTATTGCCTATACATTCATTATGGGTGTTACCGGCTTATGGAGCTACTGGCTACTGCTGCCACTCGCTATTATTCTGTTCCCTCTTGTTTTCACCCCGACCCGAATCTCTTTATTCTCCGCTCCCGGCCTGAAAGCATTCCGTAAAGTTATGCCAAGCATGTCCAGAACAGAGAAAGAAGCTATTGATGCAGGTACAACATGGTGGGAAGGTGATTTGTTCCGTGGCAATCCTGACTGGAAAAAATTGCACAATTACCCTAAACCGCAACTCACTGCTGAAGAACAGGCATTCATTGATGGCCCTGTGGAAGAAGCCTGCCGTATGGCAAATGATTTCCAAATCAGCCACGAATTAGCTGACTTGCCTCCGGAACTGTGGGCTTACCTGAAAAAACATCGCTTCTTTGCGATGATCATCAAGAAAGAATATGGCGGTCTGGAATTCTCAGCTTACGCTCAATCACAAGTGCTACAAAAACTGTCTGGTGTCTCCGGTATTCTGGCAATCACTGTCGGCGTACCTAACTCGTTAGGCCCGGGTGAATTATTGCAGCACTATGGTACCGATGAGCAGAAAAAACATTACCTGCCCGGTCTTGCCCGTGGCGAAGAAATTCCCTGTTTTGCTCTGACCAGCCCGGAAGCCGGTTCTGATGCAGGTGCAATTCCGGATACTGGTGTCGTCTGTATGGGCGAATGGCAGGGTGAACAAGTTCTTGGTATGCGCCTGAACTGGAATAAACGCTATATCACTCTTGCACCTATCGCGACTGTACTGGGGCTGGCATTCAAATTGTATGACCCGGACCATTTACTGGGTGAGACTGAATCTCTGGGCATTACCTGTGCTCTTATCCCAACCAATACCCCGGGTGTTGAAATCGGTCATCGCCACTTCCCGCTGAATATTCCATTCCAGAACGGGCCAACCCGTGGTCAGGATATTTTCGTTCCTATCGATTACATTATTGGTGGGCCGAAAATGGCTGGGCAAGGCTGGCGTATGCTGGTTGAGTGTTTATCAGTTGGCCGTGGTATCACTCTGCCGTCCAACGCAACTGGCGGGCTGAAAAGTATCGCTATGGCTATCGGTGCTTACTCTTACATTCGCCGTCAGTTCAAACTGCCTATCGGCAAAATGGAAGGTATTGAAGAACCACTGGCCCGCATTGCCGGTAACTCTTACCTGATGGATGCAGCAGCAACGATGATCACAAGCGGCATTATGCTGGGTGAAAAACCTGCCGTTCTGTCGGCTATCGTGAAATATCACTGTACCCACAGAGGTCAGCGTGCAGTCATTGATGCAATGGATATCGCTGGTGGTAAAGGTATCTGCCTTGGCCCATCTAACTTTTTGGCCCGTTCTTATCAGGGTGCACCTATCGCCATTACTGTAGAAGGTGCGAATATCCTGACCCGTAGCATGATTATCTTTGGTCAGGGCGCCATTCGCTGCCATCCTTATGTACTGGCTGAAATAGCTGCGGCTGAAAAAAATGATGTCAAAGCATTTGATAAAGCGCTGTTTGGTCACCTCGGACATGTTGCCAGCAATACCCTGCGCAGCCTCTGGTTAGGTATTACTAATGGCAGAACGAGCAGCACACCGGTTAATGATGCAACCCGCCGTTACTATCAGCTCATCAATCGCCTGAGTGCCAACCTTGCCCTGATGTCTGATGTCTCCATGGGAGTATTGGGTGGCAGCCTGAAACGCCGTGAACGTATCTCAGCCCGTCTGGGCGATATTCTGAGTCAAATCTTCCTGGCAAGTGCCACTTTAAAACGCTATGAAGATGAAGGACGCCAGAAAGAAGACTTACCATTGGTACAATGGGCAGTAGAAGATGCTCTGTATCAGGCGGAACTGGCTCTGCATGATTTACTGCGTAACTTCCCTAACCGTCTGGTAGCTGGTTTAATGCGAGGAATTGTCTTCCCTCTGGGTCGTTCACGCACTGCTCCAGCGGATAAACTGGATCACAAACTGGCTCAGATATTACAGACTCCTTCTGCAACCCGTGATCGGATTGGTCGTGGTCAGTATCTGACACCAAGCGAGCATAATCCTCATGGATTACTGGAAGAAGCCCTGCATGACGTTATTGCCGCAGAGCCTATTCATGCCCGCCTGAGCCGTGAAGCAGGCAAAAATCTGGGCTTTACACGTCTGGATCAGTTAGCTGAAAAAGCATTATCTGATAATAAGATCACCAAAGAAGAAGCTGATATTCTGAAACGAGCGGAAGCCAGCAGACTGCGCTCAATCAATGTTGATGAATTTGAAGCAGACGCACTCTCTGTACCTAACGCAACAAAAAAAGCGAATAAGCAAATCAAAGCGGCTTAATGCTGATACAAGTGATAAGTAAATAGTAAACAAAGCGGGGCACATCACAGCCCCGTTTTTTTTACACTTCTTCCAGTGATAACAATTCCTGTATTGTCTGTCGACGACGAATTAAACGAGGCTGTCCCTCAACAAGCAATATTTCCGGGATCAAAGGGCGGCTATTATAGTTTGAAGACATCGATGCACCATAAGCACCGGTATCATGAAAAATCAGATAATCACCAACAGAAATATCAGGCAGCATACGCGGGATGACTTCCCCTCCTTCTAATTGGGTAAAAACATCGCCTGATTCGCACAATGGCCCTGCTACCAATGTTTCTCTCAAGCCAGAATGACTGTTGCTTTTCCCAATATCACTGTATGTTACGTGGTGATCATCGTGCAAAACAGAAATATGATGATAACTGCCGTACATTGCCGGACGCATCAAATCATTAAAACCGGCATCTGCCAGCACATAATGACGGCTTCCCATTGACTTTACCGCTCTCACTTCTGCCATCAAAATACCTGCTTCAGCAACCAGAAAACGACCGGGCTCAATCTCCAGCTTAATATGATGCCCCAAGTGCTGTTCAATACGCTGACGGGCTTCATGCCATAAATTGTAATAATGGCAAGTATCCACGGCTTCCTCACCGTTTTTATAGGGAATGGATAACCCTCCGCCTGCTGAAATTGCCTGAATATCTACTCCACACGATACAACCTGTTCCACCATCGCATTACAAACATTAGCAAGATGCTGGTAGTCAACACCGGAACCAATATGCATATGCAAACCAACCAGATGCAGGTTGTATTGATGAATTTTCTCAAGAGCTAAAGGCAAATCCTGAAACCAGATCCCATGTTTGCTATTTTCACCACCCGTATTGGTCTTCTGGCTATGACCATGCCCGAATCCGGGGTTAATCCTCAGCCAAACCGGATGTGCTGGCTGACGCTGACCAATCTGGCCCAGCATATCAATGGAACCGGCATTGACAGGAATATCTAGCTCAATGACACGCTCCAGTGTCTCTTCATCAATAAGATCGGCGGTGAATACAATTTCAGATTTATCACGTCCGGGCTGAAACCCGGCATGAAGAGCACGTTCAATTTCGCCCAGTGATACCGAATCCACTTTAATACCCTGCTCTCTCATTAAGCGTAGAATATGAGTATTAGAACAGGCTTTCTGTGCAAACCGGATAACATCAAACTGCTTTAGTTTCCCAATTTGTCTGCTAATAATATTGCTGTCATAAACCCATAATGGCGTTCCATAAACCGCGGGCAAAGCAAGAAGGTTTTCTGGCGTAAAACTATTGCCTGAATTAGCAGTACCTGAATTAACAGTCATAGCGGGTATTGTCATTGAAGCATTCTCACAAAATCAGCAGATACTTCATTATTGTCAGCAAAAAGGCAGGAAGAAAAATATCTATTTTGCTAAAGGCTATTCATTTTTGATATTGTTTTGCTTTATTTTTAAACACATCGTTATATGGTATACACTAACAGGCATTTTTCTTCGTGAAACAGTCTCGAAGTGAAATCTAAAGGAGAACACTATGCACGCCTGCTCATGGCGACATATAGAGATTTTTCATGCCGTAATGACCACAAGGAACCTGACTGATGCTGCGGTTTTACTGAAAACCTCACAACCAACAGTAAGCCGTGAACTGGCACGTCTAGAACAGTTGTTGAAATTTAAATTGTTTGACCGGATCAAAGGACGTTTATTCCCGACCGCGCAAGGGCTGAGGTTATTTGAAGAAGTCCAGCGATCCTATTACGGACTGGAAAGGATTCTCAATGCAGCGGACAGTATTCGCCAATTTGAGTATGCGCAATTATCTATCGCCTGCTTGCCAGTATTCTCACAATCTTTATTACCTTCAGTCTGCCGCAGTTTCATCCAATCCTATCCTGATGCACAACTGACAATCATTCCACAGGAATCTCCGCTACTGGAAGAATGGCTTTCGGCACAACGCCACGATATCGGTTTAACCGAACATATGCAGACACCGGCCGGAACTGAACGTGAAACTTTACTGACATTGAATGAAGTCTGTGTTCTGCCGGAGAGCCACCCACTTGCACAAAAATCACAACTGATGCCTGAAGATTTTCATGATCAACCCTTTATCAGCCTTTCTATTACTGACAGCTACAGAAAGATTATCGATGCGATATTTAACGAACGTCAGATTTCACGCAGGATGATCATGGAGACCCACAGTGCATCATCAGTATGTGCCATGGTTAGTGAAGGTATCGGAGTATCGATTGTCAATCCTCTGACCGCTCTCGACTATCTGTATAAAAAAGCACAGCATAAAAATACGGGATTATGTATTCGGCCTTTCAGTATAGAAATTCCTTTTATCGTTAGCTTAATTAAGCCGCTCCATCGCCCATCTTCCGAGCCGGTTGAAATATTTATTAGCCATTTAAAACAACAGACTAAGCTATTCCCTCAGAAATTAGCATCAGCTTTTCAGCGTTAATTGCTGCCAGTGAGAGGATGAATCAAACCACTCCACCAGAAAATCCAATAAGGCCCGTAAGGTTGCGGGCATATTTTGACGGCTGACATAAATACCATAAATCCCCATCGTCTGAGGCTGATAATCAGGTAATAATTCAATTAATTGCCCGGATTTTAAATAGGGTGAGACGGAATAATAAGGCTGCATAGAAATACCCGCTCCTTGTAAAGCCGCTTCCATCAGAACCGTTGATTCATTAGCACTTAACGTGCCGCTGACAGGAACCGAATATTGTTCATCCTGTTTTTCAAATAACCATAAATTTTTGTCAAAAAGGTTATAAGTCAGGCAATTATGTATCACCAAATCATCGGGTTTCTGGGGAAGTCTTTTTCCGGCTAAATAAGAAGGTGCGGCACAAATAACAGAACGGCAAATCGATAGCGGACGGGCGATTAAATTCAATCCCAGATTATTGGTAATACGAATGGCTAAATCAATACGCTCTTCAACCAACTTAGTCACTTTATTACTGATTTCCAGACTAACCCCAATTTGCGGGTACTTGCACATAAACTCAGGGATAGCCACAGACAGTGCACTAATTCCCAATGCCTGACAACAGCTTACTCTCAGCTGCCCTTTCAGAGTTTTAGCTTCTGTCGATTGTTGAACTGGCATTGCTTCCGCCAGTTCTATCAGCTTGAGGCTTCGCTGATAAGCCTGTTCTCCCGCTGATGTCAGGCTGATTTGGCGAGTTGTACGATGTAAAAGACGAATTTCTGACCATCTTTCCATTTCAGACAAATAACGTGACACCATTGCCCGTGACATATCAAGCCGTTCTGCCGCTGCACTCAAACTACCCTGTTCAACAATTGTGACAAAAACCTGTGCTGCTGTGATCCTGTCCATCTATGTTTCTGTATCCCCACGCTGATTCGATTGATTTATGCAACAAACAGTTGCCAATTATGGGATTTTTCAATCGGAGTATGCAATCTATTATATGCGCCATTCAAGCAGATAAGCATTTAGGAATTCAATGATGGCTAACAAGACTACAGTACATAAAACAATATTAAATACCGCACTGGCCACAGCTCTTTCATTAGGAATGGGGACATTCGCTCAGGCCGTTGAACTTAAAATGGATATTTACAATCCGGGTGAAGAAAGCATTTTTCCGGTCTCTTCTGAAGTTATCAGTGGTGAGCATGAAGTTGTGCTGATTGATGCTCAGTTCAGAAAAAGCGATGCTCAGGAACTGGTCAAAATGATCCAGAAGACGGGGAAAAAACTGACAACGATCTACATCAGCCAATCTGATCCAGATTATTACTTTGGTCTTGATGTGATCACTGAAGCCTTCCCTGAAGCCAAAGTGATCGCTTCACCAGAAACGATTAAAGCTATCAATGAGACCAAAGACGGTAAACTGGCGTACTGGGGTGGTGTTCTGCAAGATCAGGCTCCGAAAAAAATTATTGTCCCTGAGCCATTGAAAGGAAATACTTTCACTGTAGACGGTGAGAAATTGATTGTTGAAGGTTTGAATGGTCCGGCAGCAGATCGTACTTTCGTATGGGTTCCTAAATTAAAAGCAGTTGTTGGCGGTGTTACTGTATCTGAGAATATTCATGTATGGATTGCCGACACTCAGACTAAATCATCCCGTCAGAACTGGATGCAAACATTAGACCAAATTAAAAACCTGAAACCTGAAACTGTGGTACCAGGTCATTATGTCGGTCATACAGCCATGACACTGGAGTCAGTGAATTTTACTCAAAATTATCTGGCTACACTGGAGAAAGAATTACCAAAAGCAAAAGATTCCGCAGCATTAATCTCAGTTATGAAAAAACATTATCCAAATCTTGCGGAAGAATCCAGCCTTGAATTAAGTGCAAAAGTTCTGAAAGGCGAAATGACGTGGCCTCAATAAATTAAAATTATCAAGGGTGTTACGAATAGTAGCACCCTTATTTTATTCAAATAGTCATTCCCCAAAAAAAAACATCATAACAAAAAATGAAATTATCATTTCCAAAACCCCTTTAATACTTTATATTTAAATGAGAATAAAACTTATAACCAAAATATAAAAACACAAACTCACCAATTAAACACAAATAATTCCTAAATTAAGTGACATTAATCATTTTTTTATTTTTATAACTCATTAATAAACTGAAGTTGTGACCAATGAGCCATACTGCAATAAATCAACTTGAATAAAAAACTCACTTTATTTAGATTTGGTTTCAACGGAGAGATAAGCAAGCCAACCTAAGATAATTAGATGCTTCTAACGTCTAGGTTATGTAAGGTAGGCAGCTTAAAGCCAACTAGATGCTTCCAACGTCTAGCGCAAGCAGGATGAACAGCCTAAACCAGCTAGATGCTTCCAACGTCTAGCGTATACAGGAGCTACCCAGCCTACTAGATGCTTTTAACATCTATTGTATGCAGAAAGTAGCCCGATACATTAGATGCTTTTAACATCTACCATGTAATTAATGTGTACTATAGGCTCTAATCCTGCTCTCTCCCATATTTTTCAATTCTCGCATTTATTTCCCAATTAACATTAACCAAGTTCAATAGATTGCCCAGTAGAAAGATTCTTCGCATTCGGTAACCATAACCTTCCCCATCTACCACTACAGTGACAAGCATAAATATGCTGTATATTTTCTTTTTTAATATATCGCCTGATACGCAATAGTTTAAAGGGAGAAGCATAACGTAAATGTAAGCCACCAATAATGGCATAGACCTTATCGATACCCGTTATAGATTTACAAAACTCAACCATATCGATAACACCACGATGCCCGCAGCCAATAAAAATAATTAATCCGTGGCGGGATTTATAAATTAAAGCTCCTTCATCCTTGACAAAATCAGGAGAGTAACTCTCACCTACAATCACACCATAACTTTTACTTTCTTCTTTTTTAATCTCTCCTGAATAAATGAAGTTATCATTAATGTGAGTTTCATCTTTTGAAAAAAAGGTGTCGAAATTATCATAATTAACCTGTCTGGATAATTTTTTAAATTTCACAGCCTTGTTTTCCGTTATTAACCATCCATAATATCTTTTGTTTATCACCTCTGGATGACAAACCACTTTGGCATTCGTAGAGAAAAAAGGCAGGCCACCACAGTGATCAAAATGACCGTGAGAAATAATAACAGTAGAAACCTTCGATAAATCTATATTTAATTTCTTTGCGTTATCGATAAAACTACCATCAGGCCCAGTATCAAAAAGAATTGTATTTTCCTGATCCTGAATTAATAAACTTAAACCTTGCTTATTGATTAAGCTTCCTTTGTAGGGTGCAACAACCTGATTTTCCAATAATGCTGTTATTTTTAGTGTCATAGTGCACTCTTTTAGGCTGTGATATTTCTATCGTTTTCTGGCTATATCCAATATGCTGAATTATCTAAACTTGAGCAATAACGATAATATTAATCCCAGATAGATAAAAAAACATCAAAAGTATGGCAGAAAAACAAAGATAAGGCCCAAAAGCAATAAACTCTGGATAACTTTTCCTTTTCAGCCAAATAATCGCAAACCCTAACAGCCCGGAGATTGAAGACAGAAGCATCAACACAGGGATCATCTCCATACCAATCCATGTCCCTATTGCAGCAGCTAGCTTTAAATCACCATAGCCAACCCCCTCTTTCTTAAAAATACACCGACATAACCAATATAATACCCACAAAAATAAATACCCTGATATGGCGCCATATATCGCACTCTTGATCGGAATTAAATTATCACCACTATTAAACACCAATCCGAACCATAATAAAGGCTGAGTGAAAACATCTGGTAATTGATAAGTCTTTATATCAATAATGGCTAAGAAAACTAAAGTAATGCAAAAAAATGAAATTATTATATCATTCAGATTAACTGGATTATTGAACCACTGACCTTTTCCATCCATGAAAATGCTCAATACAGCTTCCATAAATAACATCCCTGTAATGATATCCCTTATTTATTTCCTGACGTTAATCAGAACACGGTGAATATTAAATTTTCCCACAGATCATTAGCAATGAAAAATCCATTAAAACTGCCATTATGAAATAAATATGCGAGCCAGCTCGCAAGGTCTTTTTGCCTGATAGACAACTTGATTAGGCTACCAGCGCTCCTTTATCATGGCAGCATATGCCATACCGGGGTTATCCGGAGAAAAAAGGAAAGAAAAATATGCGAATTCCCCGCATCTATCACCCTGCTCCTCTCACTGTAGGAGCTGAAATTAGCCTTAGTGATGATGCCGCCAACCATGTTGGCCGTGTACTTAGAATGAGTAACGGGCAACGGTTGCAGCTCTTTGATGGAAGCAATCAGGTTTTTAATGCAGAAATTACAGAAGCCAGTAAAAAAACGGTCAAAGTATATATCCATGCAGGGGAGTTGGCTGATCACGAATCACCATTAGATCTGCATCTGGGGCAGGTTATGTCCCGCGGTGAAAAAATGGAATTCACTATCCAAAAATCGGTGGAGCTGGGTGTTAACACAATCACGCCACTCCTTTCTGAACGCTGTGGTGTAAAACTGGATGCGGAAAGGCTGGAAAAAAAACTGCAACAGTGGAAAAAAATAGCAATTTCTGCCTGTGAGCAATGTGGACGTAATCAGATCCCTGAGATCCGACCGGTTATGTCACTTGAAGCGTGGTGTGCAGAAAACGATAACAGTCTAAAATTAAATCTGCACCCTCGTGCCAGCCAAAGTATCAATACTCTACCGTTGCCAGTGGAAAAGGTACGCCTGCTGATTGGCCCGGAAGGGGGATTATCCGCCGAAGAAATAGAAATGACGGCAAATCACCAATTTACTGATATCCTGTTAGGTCCTCGTGTCCTGCGGACAGAAACTACGGCACTCACTGCAATTACAGCATTACAAGTTCGTTTTGGTGATCTGGGTTAAGGAGAAAGAATGATCAAGCTCGGTATAGTGATGGATCCAATTTCATCCATCAATATTAAGAAAGATACTAGTTTTGCCATGCTGCTGGAAGCACAGAAACGTGGATGGGAAATCCATTACATGGAGATGAATGATCTCTATCTGCATCAGGGGGAAGGCCGTGCGCGCACCCGTTTGCTGACCGTGGAAGAAAACCCTCAGCAGTGGTATCAGTTTGGTAGTGAACAGGATATTGCCCTTGATACACTGAATGTTATCCTGATGCGCAAAGACCCGCCTTTTGATACTGAATTCATCTACGCGACTTATATTCTGGAACGGGCTGAAATTAAAGGAAGCCTGATCGTCAACAAGCCACAAAGCCTGCGTGACTGTAATGAAAAACTGTTTACTGCATGGTTCCCTGAACTAACGCCGGATACGCTGGTAACACGCAACGCCAGCACGCTGCGTGAATTCCATCAAAAACATGGTGATGTTATTTTTAAACCATTAGATGGCATGGGTGGCGCTTCTATTTTCCGTCTGAAACAGGATGACCCGAATATTGGTGTGATTATTGAAACGCTGACAGACCATGGCAGCCGTTTCTGTATGGCGCAAAATTTCCTGCCTGCTATTAAGGACGGAGATAAGCGAGTACTGGTTGTGGACGGTGAACCTGTCCCTTATTGTCTCGCCCGTATTCCGGCACAAGGTGAGACACGAGGAAACCTCGCAGCAGGCGGACGCGGTGAAGCCCGGCCTCTGTCAGAAAGTGACTGGGCAATAGCGCGCTCTGTCGCACCGGTACTGAAAGAAAAAGGATTAATTTTTGTCGGGCTTGATATCATTGGTGACCGTCTGACAGAAATCAACGTTACTAGCCCAACGTGTGCACGTGAAATAGAAGCGGCCTTCCCTGAGGTCTCTGTTACGGGTATGCTGATGAATGCAATTGAAAAACGATTGGGTAAACAAACGGTATAATAGGCTAAACAACTTCCATTTCCTGGTAGCGTTTGCCATTTATTATATAGGCTCACATGCTGTGTGGGCCACTTTATTCATTTATCGTAAAAATCATCATCAAAAAACATGAACTTACAGCACCATTTCCTTATTGCTATGCCTTCGCTCACTGATCCTTATTTCAACCGTTCTGTAGTTTATATCTGCGAACATGATCAAAACGGTGCGATGGGGTTAATTATCAATAAGCCAATAGCTCAGGTTTCTATTCAGGGGATCCTGAAGAAATTAGAAATTTCCCCCGAAGACAGAGACGATAACATTAATCTGAACAGCCCGGTTATGGCAGGTGGGCCGTTATCTGAAGAACATGGTTTTATTCTACATACGCCACTGTCCGGATTTAGCTCGAGTATACAAATCTCTGATGAGACGATGGTAACGACCTCCAAAGATATGCTCGAAGCATTAGGCACTCCACGTCAGCCGAAAAATATTTTAATGACACTGGGGTATGCCGGCTGGGAAAAAGGTCAGCTAGAAAAAGAAGTTATGGAAAATAGCTGGCTTACTGTCAGTGCTGAACCCTCAATTATTTTCAATACCCCCGTTGCTGATCGCTGGCGTGAAGCTGCATCCTTATTGGGAATTAATATCCACAATCTCGCATTACAAGCAGGACATGCCTGATGAAAAACCGCACAGTGATTGCATTCGATTTCGGTACCCGCAGTATTGGTGCTGCTATAGGACAAGAAATAACCGGCACAGCCAGAGCACTAGATTCTTTCAAAGCCAAAGAGGGTTCTCCTAATTGGGATCTGATTGAGAAACTCCTCAAAGAATGGCAGCCAGATTTAGTCATTGTTGGCCTGCCACTCAATATGGATGGCACAGAACAGCCAGTCACTGCACAGGCCAAAAAATTTGCTAATCGTATACATGGCCGCTTTGGTGTTCAGGTTGAACTGCACGATGAACGATTAACAACGGTAGAAGCGCGCTCTCATCTGTTTGCTCATGGCGGATATCGTGCTCTTGATAAAGGCAAAGTTGATTCCACTTCTGCTGTCGTCATTTTGGAAAGCTGGTTTGAGCAACATTGTTGATAATAAAAAGTTATTTATAATTAAAGGGTTATTATCGTAAGCCAACAATACAGTGAAGTTATAATCATAGGTATTTGTTCCACTATTTTGCCAGCTATTCCGCCAGCAATCCCGATAATCTGCGTTGTTGGCGGCTCTGCTCGTAGGTTTGCATTCCGCAGGCCGCTCCGGTTTGCATTAACGTTGCTATCTGATGGTTTTTCCCTTCTCTGATCAAATGGCTGACAGCCTGATTGACGACTAGAATTTCATAAATAGCCACTCTCCCTCCATCCTTAGAAGGAAGCAGTTGCTGGGCAATAACTGCTTTTAAACTACCTGCCAGCTGAGCACATATCCATCCTTTCTCATCTGCGGGAAACACATCCACCAGACGGTCTATTGCCTGAATTGCTCCACGGGTGTGTAATGTTGATAAAACCAAATGGCCCGTTTCAGCGGCTGTCAGTGCCAGCCGGATCGTTTCTTTATCACGCAATTCACCCAACAGGATGACATCAGGATCCTGCCTTAGTGCCCCTTTCAGCGCGGTCTGATAATCCGGCACATTTTCCCCGATTTGCCTTTGCTGTATCAGACAATTCCGGCTTAGGTGAACAAACTCTATCGGGTCTTCCAGTGTAATGATATGTTTTCTGACATGATTATTCAGAGTGTTAATCATCGCTGATAATGTTGTTGATTTACCGCTTCCGGTTGCACCTGTTACTAATATCAACCCATTTTCTACCAGTCCCTTTTCCTCCGGTAAAACAAGGCGCTGAATAATATCTGGTGCATGTAGCTGTTCCAGGGTCGGGCACTTGTCAGCAATTAACCGTAATACCAATGAAAGGTACTCCTGCTGATAGAATAAATTCCCTCTGAGCCGCCTTTTATTCGGCATTTCCACGACAAAATCAACATGCCCAGAGATCCTCAATTGCCGCTGTTGCTCTTCAGATAATATTCCGTTGCTCCATGTATTGATGAAGTCATTATCAATCTCTGCCAGATGTGTCTGTGGATATAACACATCATTGATGCGCAAAATTGGTACTTTCCCGACACAAAGATGCAGATCGGAGGCATTATGCTTTACACTAAGGGCCACTAACTTTTCCATATTCATTTTTTAATCTCCTGAGTTTCTTATGCACAATATCGAACAAAATCTTCACGATGTCAGGAACAACATCGCCCTTGCAGCTCAGAAATGCGGGCGCTCTCCAGAAGAAATTACGTTACTTGCAGTCAGTAAAACCAAACCTGCGGAAGCCATCGCAAAAGCGATAGCCACAGGCCAGAGGGAATTTGGCGAGAATTACGTTCAGGAAGGAGTTGAAAAAATTCAACTGTTCGTTAACCACAACGATTTAGTGTGGCACTTTATCGGCCCTTTACAGTCTAATAAAAGTCGTTTAGTGGCTGAACACTTCGACTGGTGCCATACTATTGACCGATTAAAAATCGCCCAGCGTTTAAGTGAACAACGCCCTGAAAGCATGGCCCCTCTCAATGTCCTCATTCAGATTAATATCAGTGGGGAAAACAGTAAATCAGGTATTCTTCTGGAAGAACTTGAGGAACTGGCTGCAACAGTTGATTTACTCCCTAATCTAGTATTACGTGGTCTGATGGCCATCCCTGCGCCAGAAGAAGATTATGAACGGCAAACCGCTATTTTTCGTCGGATGGAACAGGCTTTTATTAAACTAAAGGCACAATACCCACGGATAGATACACTTTCTATGGGGATGACTGATGATATGGAAGCCGCTATCGCCTGTGGCTCAACCTTAGTTCGCATAGGAACCGCCATTTTTGGTGCCCGTGAGTATGGGTCTACAGCAAGTTAATTAACAGCTCAACATTAACTCATTAATATTCGAGACGATTTCTTCATGGAAAATAGAAAAATCACCTTTATCGGCGCTGGGAATATGGCGCATGCCATCATCGCTGGGCTGATCAAAAAAGGCTATCCGGCCAAACTAATCACTGTCTGCTCGCCCAATACAACTCGCCGTGATGTTCTGGCAGAAAAATATGGCATCAACAGTCAGAGTGACAATATTCGCTATGCTCAGGAAGCTGATGTTATTGTTTTGGCTGT
Source organism: Xenorhabdus sp. PB61.4 (assembly GCF_963894935.1). NCBI lineage: Bacteria > Pseudomonadati > Pseudomonadota > Gammaproteobacteria > Enterobacterales > Morganellaceae > Xenorhabdus > Xenorhabdus sp. PB61.4. Next base: position 21,146 of record NZ_CAWQJR010000013.1, on the reverse strand, counting down.
TAAGCCCCAAATGATGGAAGAAGTTTGTGGCTCCTTGCGTCCGCAAGTCAATTTCGAGCAAAAACTTGTTCTTTCTATTGCTGCCGGTATTCCTCTTTCCCGTTTTTACTCATTTTTGCAGGAAAATCTTAATATTATCCGCATTATGCCAAATACGCCCTCACTTATCGGGCAAGGGATCAGCGGCATGTTCGCACCTGAACAGGTCAATCAATCTGATCGCCAGTTTGCTGAAGTATTAATGAACAGCGTCGGCAAAGTCTGCTGGGTAAACGATGAAAATGGCATCAATGATATTATTGCCGTTGCCGGGAGTGCTCCTGCTTATTTCTTCCTGTTTATGGAATCGATGCAACAGGAAGCAGAGCGTCTGGGCTTCGACAGCCAAACGGCCAGAGAACTGGTTCTGCAAACGGCTATGGGTTCAGCTAAACTTGCTGAATCACAGGCAGAACTTCCTTTTGCTATCCTGCGTGAACAGGTAACATCTAAAGGTGGTACAACTGCCGAGGCATTACGCGTTTTTTATGAAAACCATCTGCCGGAAGTTGTATCCCAAGCTATGCAGGGAGCAATACGCCGGGCACAGGAAATGGAAAAATTATTTTAAACAACCAATATAATTTGATCAGGGCTGCTACATGCAATTCTTAAACTTTCTCTTTTTTACAGTTCTGGATTTATATACCGCAGTTTTACTGCTTCGAGTCTGGATGCAATGGGTACGTTGTGATTTTTACAATCCGTTCTCACAATTTATCGTTAAAATCACCCAACCCGTGGTACGCCCATTACGTAGGGTTCTTCCCGCAATTGGCCCTATTGATACAGCATCGGTTGTTTTAGCTTACATTCTCGTCATGCTCAAACTGATGTTGCCTTACTGGTTAGCAACAGGGCAATTTCTTGTCCAGCTATTCCCTCTTGGAATAATTGAACTGCTGACTGCCGCAGGAAAACTGGTATTCTGGCTTGTGATTGCCCGCGCATTATTGAGCTGGATCAGTCAGGGACGTAACCCTGTAGATTACGTTCTGCTCCAATTAACAGAACCACTGATGGCACCTATCCGTCGTATTATCCCTTCAATGGGAGGTTTGGATTTTTCAGCTATGGTTGTGATTCTGATCCTGTATGCGCTAAATGCTCTCCGTGCCGATGTTTTAGCGTGGTTAATTCCGAGCTTAATTGGTTAATAAATAATAAGTTAATTGGATAGAAACAATGCAGAAAGTTGTTCTTGCCACAGGAAATGCTGGCAAAGTCCGGGAGCTGGCTGATTTACTGGCTGACTTTGGTTTAGATATCGTCGCTCAGACTGAATTGGGTGTAGATTCCGCAGATGAAACCGGTTTGACCTTTATTGAAAATGCCATCATTAAAGCCCGTCATGCTGCGGCAGTAACCGGTTTACCTGCGATTGCTGACGATTCAGGGCTATCAGTCAATGCTCTCGGTGGTGCTCCCGGTATTTATTCGGCTCGTTATGCGGGAGTCGATGCCTCCGATCAGGATAATCTGGAAAAACTACTGGAAGCCATGAGCGATGTTCCTGATGACCAACGTCAGGCACAATTCAATTGTGTTCTGGTTTATTTACGCCATGCAGAAGATCCGACTCCTCTAGTCTTCCACGGCCGCTGGTCTGGTTTCATTACCCGTGAGCCAGCCGGTAATGGCGGTTTTGGTTATGATCCGGTTTTCTACGCACCGGAATTTGGCTGTACAGCAGCAGAATTAAGTCGTGAACAAAAAAGTGCTGTTTCACATCGTGGACAAGCCTTAAAAATGCTGTTGGAAGCCATGCGTAATGCTTAAATTACCACCATTAAGTCTTTATATTCATATTCCCTGGTGTGTGCAAAAGTGCCCTTATTGTGATTTCAATTCACATGCATTAAAGGGGGATGTACCACATCAGGAATATGTTGAACATCTGCTGACAGATTTACGTCATGATTTGCCAATGGTTGAGGGGCGGGAAGTCTCCACTATCTTTATCGGTGGAGGTACGCCCAGTTTGCTCAGTGCGGAAGGAATGCAACGGTTGCTTGATGGTGTCAGGGAGCTACTGCCCCTCTCCCCACAGGCAGAAATTACCATGGAAGCGAATCCGGGAACAGTTGAAGCTGACCGTTTCAGTGCCTATCAACAGGCTGGTATTAACCGGATTTCAATCGGTGTACAAAGTTTTGGCTCAGATAAGCTTATCCGCTTAGGGCGTATTCATGGCCCGGAAGAAGCGAAACGAGCCGCACGGCTGGCGGATGGTCTTGGCCTGCGCAGTTTCAACCTTGATTTGATGCATGGCCTGCCTAACCAGACACTGGATGAAGCTCTGAACGATTTACGTCAGGCTATTGAACTCTCACCACCTCATTTGTCGTGGTATCAGCTGACGATTGAACCCAATACCAGTTTTGGCTCACGCCCGCCAGTCCTGCCAGATGATGATGCGCTATGGGACATTTTCTCTCAAGGGCATAAGTTATTGACAGAAGCTGGCTATCAACAGTATGAAACCTCAGCCTATGCCAAACAGGATTATCAATGTCAGCATAATCTGAACTACTGGCGGTTTGGTGATTATCTGGGAATTGGTTGCGGAGCACACGGAAAAATATCGTTTGAAGACGGGCGTATTCTGCGCACAGTGAAAACCAAACATCCGCGCGGTTATATGCAAGGGCGTTATTTAGATAAGCAACATCAAGTGGATCACGATGATCGCCCATTTGAATTTTTCATGAACCGTTTTCGTTTGCTGGAAGCAATGCCACGAAAGGATTTCAGTAATTTTACTGGGTTACCGGAAAGCACTATTCGACAGCAAATCGATGCTGCGCTGGCAAAAGGTTATATCACTGAAAGTGATACACACTGGCAGATCACGAAACACGGAAAATTATTCCTGAATTCGTTATTAGAAATGTTTTTGTAGAACGGTTTTTATAGCGCTATTTCTGTAAAAATAGCTTCTGCAAAAATAAGGCTGCCCTTGAAACTCAAGGAGCAGCCTTATTTTATGAACACATTTAATCAGAGTGATTATAAAGCATCAGCGATTGCATTCACCTGACGCGTCAGGCTCTCTATCCCGCCACCAGACAGGTACCATAAATCCGGTTGCAAATAGACTATCTTGCCATTTTTATAAGCGTTGGTTGACTTCACCTGAACGGTTTCAAACTGAGCTTTTGTTAACTCCCCTGCTCCAATCGCTTTACTGCGATCAATAATAAAGATGACATCAGGATTTGCCTGAGCAATCATTTCCGCAGTGACAAGACGGCTCTTATCGTTATCTGATTTCGGTGGTAATTCAGCACGCTGCGCTTTCACCACATTGTAAACAACGGTTTGATTATTCGGGTATAACTCGCCAGCATTATGTAATAAAACCAGCACCTTGTTATTTGAAGATTTTGCTTTTTCCTGCGCAATCGTTATCGTTTTTTCTAAATCAGCCTGCTGTGCTTTTACTGCATCTTGTTTATCGAACAGTTCACCTAATAGCTTCAGATTATTTTCAACAGATGGCAGGTAATTTTTATTATCCGTACTTAAATCCACTGTAGGTGCAATTTGGGATAAACGATCATAAAAATCACCCTGACGCCCGGTGATCACAATTAAGTCTGGTTTTATTTCAGCCAGTTTTTCTAAATCCGGAGATTTCATCCCGCCGGCATCATTCATCTTTTCAGATACGTGACTACTCACATATTCAGGCAAACTTTCTTTCGGCAGTGCAATAACACGCTCAGATAGCCCTAATTTGGCCATTGAATCGTAAGTACCGAAGTCAAATAAAACCACTCGCTGAGGATTTTTCTTAACCTTAGTTTCTCCGGAATGATGTTTTACCGTGAGATAATCCCCAGACTGAGTGATGACTGAATTTGGCGTAAATGTTGTAGATTGCTGGCTGAATGCGGAATGACTAGTAACAGAAAATAATGAGGCTAAAATAATCGGCAGGATTTTTTTCATTAGGGCACCTGAAGTAATCATGTGTATAAAAAGTGATTTGCATTCTAGATGCCCAATGTAGGATGTCAATCAAATAAGAATCGATTTCATCATGATTCTTATTTGATATGAAATACTGTGATTTAGTTAATGGAATTCAAAAAGCGGGTGCGCAATTGTTCCAGTTTATTGGCTTTATCGCACACTTCTCCTTTAAAGCGTTTTAGCTCTTTTTCCTGCTTTTTCCATTCTGCCTCAAAGCCATTCTGCATACCTCCCAGCCCGCCGAGAAGAGACATTAACATCTGTTTGCCGTCACCATTTTGATTACTTGTTTTACGGCTCATTTCGTTAATACTGTCCTGCAATATTCCACCCAAACTCTGCTGAATGAGATCCTTCCCTTCCGTTTCTATCTGTTTGATGGCCTGGTAATGGAAAAAAATACCATCAGGACGGGTTTCCAATACTTTATCAATTTGCTTATTCAGGCCAGATTCCAACTTAGTCAAACGAACGCGAATATTGCTATCCTTTCCCATCGTTTCAGTGACAACTTTATCCAACGCCTGACGGGCGTCAGTGAGATGGTTTAAAGCCTCTTTTTTCACCCATGGCAAATCCTGCCGGGTAAGTTGCTGAAACTGTTTTGCTTTACTGCGTTGATCGGCATTCAGCGATAGTGCTTTACCATTACGAAAGACAGAACCATCTGGCATAATTTTCAGGCTCCTGTGTTCACCAATCATCTGAACTGAGTCGGCCGTGACAATAATGTCATCTTTGAGTGTCGTCCGGCACTCTGAAGCAGCCTGTGCCTGAACAGCAAATACCAGTGATGCCGCAACCACAATTTTTCGTAACATACCTTCTCCTGTTTCTCCTCAGCGTTGCACTCCTCTATCTTCTATTCAGAGCTACTGCAATTAGCTGCTAATGTTTCAAGTTAAAAAATGGAACGTCCGATGCGGGCGGCTAATTTTTCCAATGCTGCACAACCAGCCAGTGAGTTACCCGCACGATCCAGTTCCGGAGACCATACTGTTACAGTAAACTCTCCCGGCACAACACAGACAATTCCCCCACCAACGCCTGATTTCCCGGGCATTCCAATCCTGAAAGCAAATTCTCCTGAACCATCATACATGCCACACGTCAACATTAGCGCATTGATCTGGCGGGTTTGTCGGAGACTTAAAATTTGCTGACCGGAATCGATCATCCGCCCTTTATTAGCCAAGTAAATAAAGCATTGAGATAATTCAACACAATTCATTTTCAGAGCACAATACTGGAAATAAGTTTGCAGTACTGTAAGCACATCATTTTCAAAATTACCGAATGACTTCATCAGATAAGCAATGGCCGCATTACGGCTAGAATGTTCCATTTCTGAACGGGCAACAACTTCATCATAACCAATATCTTTTTGCCCTGTGAGACTACGTACAAACTCCAGCATCCTATGCTTAGGCGCACTCAGGCGTGATTGCAACATATCACAGATAACCAGTGCTCCGGCATTAATAAAGGGATTACGGGGAATACCTTTTTCCAGTTCCAACTGCACCAATGAGTTAAATGGTTGCCCCGAAGGCTCTGTGCCTACTCGCTGCCAGATATCCTCTTCTTTATAGCGTGTCATTGCCAGTGTCAGGCTCAATACCTTAGAAACAGACTGAATAGAGAAACGTTTTTCTGCATCTCCCGCTTTAAAGACCTGACCATCTACCGTACAGATAGCCATTGCCAGATTATTTATCGGAACTTCCGCCAGAGCAGGAATGTAATCTGCTACTTTTCCTTGGCCAATCAAAGGGCGTACTTCATCTAAGATATCTGCCAATAACGCATTAGAGAACCTTACTTTCACCACTTTTTCTCCAGACAAAAAAGGGCTCTCAATGAGCCCCTACATAATTCTTAATTCAACAGCGAATCAATCCCACCACATATCAAATAATTCAGATGTGGCAACTTCTTCCATACCGCGATCTTTCAGCCATTTATCAATCAGCTGGCGGTGTTCTTCAGTGCATTTACCGATTTTCTGTAAACAGACAAGACCTTCCCACTGCAAATAACCGCTGGCATCCAGTGCAAGGCCATTTGGCTCGATTAATTCCTCAATCAGAGCATCAACCGTGCTGTCTACGACTTCGACGGATGTATCAGCCGGAAAGTTCCACTTGACGGAAAAACCTAATTCCTGAAATTCATCAATACGCAATTTTTTACGCAGACGGCGACTACGGTTTTTAGCCATTATTTTACCCTCTCAAACATTAGATCCCATACGCCATGCCCCAAACGATGACCGCGCATCTCAAATTTTGTGACAGGACGTGAATCAGGACGTGGTACGTAATCATTGCTTTCTGAAATATTGCGATACCCTTCAGCTTCGCTCATCACTTCCAACATATACTCAGCATATGGCTGCCAGTCGGTTGCCATATGGAATACACCACCAATTTTCAGTTTATTTCTGATCATCTGAGCAAAAGCAGGCTGTACAATCCGACGCTTATTATGCCGCGCTTTATGCCATGGATCAGGGAAGAATAGCTGAACCATTTCCAGCCCCTGTTCAGGGATCATATTTTCCAGTACTTCAATCGCATCGTGGCACATCACACGCAAATTGCTGATATTTTCATCTTCAGCGGAAGCCAGACATGCACCCACTCCCGGAGCATGGACTTCAATTCCGAAAAAATTCTTCTCCGGATTCTGGCTTGCCATCGTGACCAGAGATGTCCCCATGCCAAAACCAATTTCCAGCACAACAGGTGCGTCACGGCCAAACAATTCTGCCATATCTTGCAGTGCAGGCTGATAATCCACACCCATATTTGGCCACACATTATCCAGTGCATGTTGCTGACGGGCCGTTAACCGCCCCTGCCGACGCACAAAACTGCGGACACGGCGCAAAGCCCTGCCATTTTCATCATATTCCGGTGAAATTACGTTATTTATCATGGTGCTGTCTATTGGTACTTTCTATCTGTTTTAAAGGCTTTTGCTCTGGCTTCCGGGACGTTATGTGCCGCAGGATTGCCTAAAGAGAGCGCAATTATGCAAAGATGGCTGAGTTTATCAAGTTCAGTGCTCATAAGCACAACTTTAATGTTAAATTGTGTGGTGCTTCGAAACAAAGTTCGGGTTTACACTGAGGTTACACTATGTTGCAATCCTGTTCACGAAACGATTATCAGATATAAAGACAATTATTCTAATGATGGAAGCCGAGCAATTTTCACAGGCGGTACTTGAATGGTATCACCGTTATGGTCGTAAAACCCTGCCGTGGCAGCTGGAAAAAACATCCTATCACGTCTGGCTTTCAGAAGTGATGCTGCAACAGACGCAGGTTGCGACAGTCATACCCTATTTCCAGAAGTTTATTTCACGCTTTCCTGATGTCACCTCACTGGCGGCAGCTCCATTGGATGAAGTTCTTCATCTGTGGACTGGTCTGGGCTATTACGCACGTGCCCGTAATCTACACAAAGCCGCTCAGCAGGTCGTTGAATTACATCGGGGAAAATTCCCGACCACCTTTGATGAAGTAGTCGCCTTACCCGGCGTAGGCCGCTCTACCGCAGGCGCTATTCTTTCTCTCTCTCAGGGCAAGCATTTCCCAATCCTTGATGGTAATGTAAAACGCGTTCTGGCCCGCTGCTATGCTATTGATGGCTGGCCGGGTAAAAAAGACGTAGAAAATCGACTATGGGACATCAGTACCCGCGTTACTCCTGCGCTAGGTGTTGAATATTTTAATCAGGCAATGATGGATTTGGGTGCAATGGTATGTACCCACAGCAAACCAAAATGTGAGATTTGCCCGCTTAATACAGGCTGTATCGCGTATGCTAATCACAGCTGGGCCAACTATCCGGGTAAAAAACCGAAACAGACCATCCCTGAAAAAACCGCGTATTTTTTATTGATGCAACATGGCGATACAGTCTGGCTGGAACAACGCCCACTTTCCGGTATCTGGGGCGGATTATTTGCATTCCCGCAATTTACTGATGAAAACTCACTCAAACAGTGGCTGGAAGATTCAGGGATCTCGCACAGCCAACCTGAGCAACTAAACTCATTTCGCCACACTTTCAGTCATTTTCATCTGGATATCGTACCCATTAAAATCAACATATTATCTTTTGATTCCTGCATGGATGAAAGTAAAGGACTTTGGTATAACTTACGCCAGCCAGCAACTATTGGACTGGCAGCTCCCGTTGAGTACCTTTTGCAGCAGTTGGGATAAACTTAACCCATATTTTGTGCGCCATTATTTTTTGCTCCATAACGACATTTGAGGATTTATCATGAGCAGAACTATTTTTTGTACTTTTTTGCAACAAGAAGCCGAAGGCCAGGATTTTCAGTTCTATCCGGGAGAACTGGGTAAGCGTATTTTCAATGAAATTTCTAAAGAAGCCTGGCAGAAATGGATGAGCAAGCAGACTATGCTGATTAACGAAAAGAAACTGAATACGATGAATCCGGAAGATCGCAAATTGCTCGAACAGGAAATGGTGAAATTCTTGTTTGAAGGGAAAGATATTAAAATCGACGGTTATACCCCACCAGAAAAATAATTTTTAATATCTGCTATTTATTGGGTGAATCAGGATATTTAAAAATCACCCAATAAATGGGAATTTATCCTAATATCCAACGGCATCATAAAATGAAAAAACTGCTGGCACTGCTCCTGCTCACTCCACTTCTGATTTCCTGCTCAAGCAAAAAAGATATTGAATACAAAGAAGAATACATAAAAGACACTAACGGATTTGATATCTTAATGGGGCAATTCGCTCATGATATTGAAAATATCTGGGGATTACGTGAAGTTTTAATTGCAGGCCCTAAAGATTACGTAAAATATACAGATAAATATAAAACCCGCAGCCATATTAATTTCGATGCTGGAACCATTACGATTGAAACAATATCGCCTATTGAGCCAAATGAGCATTTACGCAAGGCCATTATCACCACCTTATTGATGGGGGATGACCCGGGTTCTGTCGATCTTTACTCTGACACGAATGATATTCAAATAAGCAAAGAACCCTTTCTTTACGGGCAAGTTCTGGATAATGCCGGCGAGCCAATTCGCTGGGAATGGCGCGCAAACCACTTTGCCGATTACTTGCTTCAAAATAAATTACAACGCCGTCAGTCAGGATTGCATGTGATTTGGTCTGTTACGATGCAATTAGTTCCTAATCACTTGGATAAACGTGCTCATAAATATCTGCCTATTGTCCGCAAAGCTGCGATTAAATATGGTATTGATGAATCGCTGATCCTTGCCATTATGCAGACAGAATCTAGTTTTAACCCTTACGCAGTCAGTCGTTCCGATGCTCTGGGACTAATGCAGGTAATGCAACATACTGCGGGACGGGATGTATTCAAGATGCAGGGTAAATCGGGCCAGCCAGACCGTAACTATCTTTTTGACCCTGAAAACAACATAGATGCAGGTACGGCTTATCTGGCGATTTTACAGAACGTTTATTTGGGCGAAATCCAGAACGCAACCTCTCGCCGCTATGCCGTTATTACCGCATATAACGGTGGTGCGGGCAGTGTCTTAAGGGTATTTTCCAGCGATAAGAAAAAAGCAGCTCAAATTATCAATACAATGGCACCGGGTGATGTTTATGAAGTTCTGACTAATAAACATCCATCCGCTGAGTCACGCCGTTATTTGATGAAAGTGAATAACGCGCAAAAAAGCTATCGCCGATAAATCATCGGCACAAATAAGAGATGGAGAGGTGTTTATCTCTCCATTTTTGTTTATATTTACAACCCATTGTGCAAATTAAAAGCGCTTGAATAAATTTATAGAGAAAGTCGTTGACGGATTGGAGTGAATACTGTTTAATGCGTCCCCGTTAGCCCGGATAGCTCAGTCGGTAGAGCAGGGGATTGAAAATCCCCGTGTCCTTGGTTCGATTCCGAGTCCGGGCACCAAATTTCCATGCGGGTTTGTCCTAGGTTGTTAAATTTCCTGACAAAAGCGCAAAAAAGAATCAATCGTTAATTAAATGTTAAATCCTAATCAGCTCAATTTGTACTGTTTAGTTGAAAAGAACATTTAAGACAAGATAACCGGGTAGCTGTTTTAACAGTTACCCTTTTCTCGTTTAAGGTAATGATTTCAGTAATTGATTCTGATGTCAAGTAAGGGAAAAACTTTACGGGACAGGGGATCGAAATTAGCCATTTTTTCATACCATCCCTATTGATGCAGGGCAGTTCACTCACACCTCCACCTCAATCCTGTCTGAGACCTGCCCTGTCCTTTTTTTACGCCGTTTTATTCATGCTCATCGGCATGCTCATCAACAAAATCAGTATACAACCCCAGTTCCCGCTCCAGCGCTTTGCCCGTCACTTCCATATCAAGATCAATGTATTCCATCGTGGTCGCCACATTACGGTGCCCCAGTAAGCGTTTCACCAGCGGCAGATTACGATCCGGCGATTTCATCAGGGTCGTCGCCAACGTATGACGAAAACGGTGAGGCGAGACTGCAAAATCACACTCTTTGGACAGCCGACGAAAGAAAGAACGAAGCTGTTGTTTTTCCCGGTTGATATCGTATTGGTAACGGGAAAGCCGGCTTGGGTGCGGGACACTCAAGCGGCTGAGATCGAAAATCGGATCGTGGGCTTTCGCACCGGCAGCGATGGCCCTTTCTACTAATTTTACCAGCCGGCGTTTAAGCGGCGGAATAATCGGTATTTCCCATTCACTGTGGTTTTTACTGCCTTCCAGCCCCAGTTCAATATAATTGCTGTCCAGATTAATATCCCGCAGCCGCAGGTGCAGTAACTGGTTCTGACGCATTCCTGTAAAGCGCAATGTCGCCAGCACCGTTGACCAATACCAGGTCGGATACAGGGCACACCGCCCTCCCCGTGGAGTTATCCCGATGCTTTCTTCCTCAGCAAACTTGCCCATCAGCAGATTAATGCGGGTTATCTGCGATTGGCTCAAAATCTTCTTCTTTTTCTTCTCTTTTTTAGCCACGGCGTTGTTAAACGGATTTTCGGTGTGAGGCAGCAGTTTTCGCTCTATGCCGAAATTAAAAATCGCCCGCAGATGAGCCACCTTATTATTCCAGGTATGACTCGACTGCTTTTTCTCTACCAGAAGGTGGCGCCGCCATCGCAACACATCCCGGTGAATAACCTGTGCCGGTGATGCGGCTTCTCCCATAAACCGGATAAAACCCCGTGTGACCTTGCGATAACTCCATTCGGTATCCGGGCGCAGGATATGTGAAAAAAAGTACTCTTCTAATAGCTCTTCCCAACTGAGCGTTTCTGCTGTATTCAACATGTTATTTTTTCCTCGGTTCATCCTGCCGTGTCCTGTCCAAAAACAATTCACGGCAATAAAATACAAATAACCCTTTAAATTATTTATCTTTAAATGATGAATGTGGGTAACTGTCAGTGGCAATACTTTCTTTCTCCCGTCCCGGCTGTTTGGTCAGTTTCGGACCGTGATGATGATTTTTCCCCTGATTTTGTGGTGAAGATGCATCCGGTGACTGAAATAAGGACAATAATGTCAGCGTATCGTCAGAGGGAGCGGTGGGCGGTGGCGTTATGTTACTGGCGGGAGTCCGCACTGTCGTTTCCGGCACAGGGTTGTCTTCAGTAGAGAACACGGTCTCCGTCACCGGTTTCACCTGCAAAGGGGAATGGAGCTGTCCGGCCGCATCCTGAAGCAATGTCTCTATCAATGGGACAGTGGAGGGTCGTCCGTTAAGATGCTGCATCAGACAGTGCCAGACCTCCGGTACCGTCACCAGCCACATCATGGCTTTTTCCGGTAACAGACAGGCGGCCAGCAACACTTCCTGCGGAGCCGGCGGTATGTTCTCCGGGGCGCGGAAACGGAAACGAAACGGTTTGTCGGGAATACCGATGCCCGGTTGCCAGACCTGCCCGTCTTCCAGTTCTCCTTCGAATTGCCGCAACAACGGCAGGTGGTAAAACAACGCCGCCCAGAACACCACCGCCTGCCATAAAACTCCCTGTGCTGCCTGCGTTTCCGGTGCCACACCCGGCGGCAACAAATGTCCCTTCGCTAACCGCACGGCACAAGTGGTAAATTGCAGTGTCAGGTCAGCAAATCCGCCACTGCCTGACCATTTTCCTTCCGGAGAGGCAGGTATCTGCTGAACACTGCCCAACAGTTGTTTAATCGGGGCGAGATAAAAACGCTGATACAACCCTTCAGGCAGCGTACTGTTTTGCCACAATTGTTGCAGGCACTGATGGCGCAAGGGGGTTGCCAGCAACGCCTCCACTGATTGTGGCCGGAAATAGTCCCCGTTATCACAGGCCCCGCTCGTTTTTTGCCCTGATGATTTTTTCTGTAATGCTGGCGAGCGGGTAAAATGCGATTTAAAACGTGTAAACATCACTTTTCTCCTTGTCAAATTTGGCTCAGTGTCGGTCAATCCCACGCTGAAACAAGGCGAAACTCTTTTTGCGAAAATGAAAATTGTTTGTATGACTTACCCTTAAACGTAAAAAAGCGCCCCGAAAGGCGCAGTAGTGGAACAAAGAAGATGCAAACAGAAATCAGGCTACTTGTTCATCGGCCTGCAAACGTTGCGACCAGTTGCCCAGATAATGGGCGGGTGTATAGCGTGTCCGTTGGCTGCCGGGGTCATTCAGCACATCACCGATCGTGACCGCCGCCGGAATACCGGTCAGGGAAAGCTGGATATAGGCCATCACCGCTGCCAGCGGATCGATATCAATCGCAGACACCCACATACTGGACAACGGATCATGTCCCTGCTCCCTTAATACCTCCGCGGCGGCCAGCATCATACAGGCCGCACCACAGCAAGGTTCGTGGAAGGTGACAAAGGGTCGGGTCTGCAACAAATCAGACACCTCATGCAACTGCAATTGTGCCATCATTCTGGCGACACCCCAGGGGGTAAAGAACTGCTGAAGTCCCTTATTCCCCAGCTCCAGTTGCATAAACACGCTGCCGAGAAAATCACCGGGGGCTTCTGCCAGGGCCAGCGCGGTATAGGAAAAAAGTTTCACAATCCGGTCAATATCTTCCCGTTCATACTTGTTGATAGTTTTCAGATAGAACTGCTCGAGTTCCTCACTGAAACAGTATTTATTGTGAATGGCCGCCATTGCACAGTTGCAAAAATCCTGAAAAACCCGATAACGGTTACGGTAACGGGCGGTTTGTTTAAACAGCGAAATAAACTCTTTTTGGTAGTCCGGACAAGAAGCCATGGCGTGTTTTCCTGATAAAAAAGGAAAACACACCCCGGAAGGAGAATGTGTTTCCCCTTTCGGTTGAAGTCAAGATAAGTGGATACTGTGTTGAACAAAAAGTTACTGCCCGACGGCCATCGCCGGTAGTGCCAGTGCTGTTTCGGGCTTATCGCCGTTAACCAGATACAGTGCCGGACGGTTTTCGTGCCCTACCTGCCCGTTATGACTGTCCACATGCTCGCCCTGGTCATAGCAGTCGTAACCTTTAAGCTGGCCTGACGGTTCGCTGTACCAGTGGCGGATTTCACAGTCAAACACCGAGGACAGCCCGCCCATCAGTTCCGCCGAAGGCGGTACCCACGGAGTGTCAAAACGCACGGTTAAGCTGCTGACATGGCATCGTTCCCAGCGGACATGATGACCGAACGGCCACTCCAGGCCGTATTGCTCGCCGTAAAACTGCACGGTACTGGCGATGCCTTTCAGCAAGCCACTGTGACCGTTAATCTCACAGGCCAGCCGGGTCGGCATCATCATCAACATATCGCAGGGTTGTGCCGTTGCCGGGTACGTATTCAGTTTATCCCAGCACACGCTGATATCCGGCGTCTCAGACCAGCTCACCATGCCAAACCAGTCGGTATACTGGCGGGTCAGCAGGCGGGCAATGATGTCACGCGCCGGCACCGGGACATGCTCCCAGCGCAGCAGGCTGAGACCCGACTGACGGTACAGGTTATCGATACGTTTAATGTTGTCGCTGTTTAACGGCACATTGTCCTGTAACAACACCAACCATTGCTCAAACGCCAGATTCTGCGCGGTCGGCGCTGCCGTACCCCGCACCAGTTCCGGATACGGTGTGTAAGTGAGGGGTTTGGTGGGTTTTAATATCCCCGCACAGCCGGCCAGAAACAGGCGCAGGCTCTGTAATACCGCCTGGCGGTAACGGGGGACTTCTTCTCCGCAGACCCATTGCTGCATCACATCGAGACACACGGATTTGCCCGTAACTTCCAGTTGATTAGTGACCCATTCTGCCATGGTTAAGTTCCTTTGATTTTTAAGTTTAAAAAACCGGCGAAACTGTTCCCCCCACGGGAGTCAGTTCCCCCGATGGGTGATTGAAAAAAAGTGTCAGTTGAAATCCCGTCTGAAGATACCGGCAACCTGACTGTCGACAATGACCGTCAGTTCATCATGCCTCCCCAGATACGGTGTACTGCCTGATATTTCAGACGCATTCATGCGGGTTAAATCGTATTTATCCCCCGTTCATTGATGGCATCAAACGGCCGGATGCCACTGGCGATAAGTTCGGTGACAGTTTCGGTTTCACACAATGCCGTATCATTCAGGCTCAGGCCAGAATGACGTTTCGGCGGCAATCACCTGCCAGACGGTTAAACGTCAGGCTTCCAGGGTGACACCATCAAACGCTGACCGTTGCGCTATGCCGGAGAATATCCTGCACTTCGTGATGATAGTGGTAATCGGGTGAAATCATATGCAGTGACAACAGATTCGCCTCATGCCACAAGACACGCGCCGCCCCGGCATTCTGCCAGCTCAGCTCAAATGTGGCCGACTGACACAAGCGCTGTTGTTTCCGCGCCAGTGATAAACGCTCTGATGTCACGGTGACCGGCTGTGCCCAGACAATCTCGTCATCAAAGCGGCCACCGAGCACCTTGTTATCTTTGGCGTCATAAATCATCACCGTCAGTGGAAAAAAAGCCCGCCGGCACTGAGCTGAGGGCATTTCCGGTATCGGCCAGTCCCCCAAAAGATGGATCACTTTCAGCCGCTGTACCGCTTCGGTGACCGAGTCGGTCTCACACACGGTCAGCGTTTCCTCCCGCAGCGATTGGGGTCGTTGGGGATGCTGTATCAGGCCGGTGACCCGGACGGTAAAAATGGCTTCCTGCGACGCCGGTGTCGTGCTCTCCGGCGCAGGTAAAAAAATCGGGTTCATGGTGTGGCTCTCCTTGATTTGACGTCAATAAAAGACAACACCAACCCAATACAGGAAGGTGTTGTCGGCTCCCCGGTCAGGCGCTAAAGAAAAGGGTTAACAACCTCATGGGCTGATAACGTCAGTGGTGATGAGGGTTATTATGGATAAGTGACGAGCTGATGATGTCCTCTTTTGGCTGCATCGCCAGTACCGCACGCAGCAGCCCGGTTTCCGGGTGGTGCAGCGCGTATTCGTGCAGTTCGCAGAACCGGAACGCATCCGCATTCGGTTCATCCAACTCAGCGATACGGGCAAACACAATCGCGGTGACGGCCAGACCAAACGCATCCGCAGACAGCGTGGCCGTCAATGTCGTCTCCGGCAGATAAACCGAATAGGTTTTTGCCGCGGTGGGGATCATATACGTCAGGGATCCAGACACGTTCCGGCTGCGCCATTGCTCAGGACGATATTCACCACACAACTGTGAGGCGGTATTCGCCAGCAGGAATCCCAGAAACAACCGTTCCAGTGGCGTTTTGTCGGGAAACACGACCGACAGGGCCAGGCTGTCCAGCAGCATCAGTTCATTATCCGGCATCACGTTCTCCCTTTAAACCCAGGGCCGCCCGGATACACTGAGCCTGAGGATGCTGCCGCGCATATTCACGCAGGGCGCAAAACCGCTCAGCATATCCGTCCAGCTTCATCAGGTCAGTCAGGTAACCCAATACGCTCAGGGTCACCATCAGTCCAAAGGCATCGGCGGAGACTTCACCTTTAAAGTCCGTCGTACTCACATTAACCCCAGAGGAATCCGGCCGCATCGGCACGATATAGACGATGCGGTCTGACACTTTCCGGTACTGCCATCGGTCACACCGGTCATCGTCACACAGCCCGGCAGCAGCTTTAATGAATGTGTGCTCCAGCAGCATCAGTTCCAGTGAACCGGTGTGCGGAAAAATTTCAGCAAAAGGGGATAGTTCAGCCGGGGACACAGTGTGTACCGTGGCCGGGGTAGTATTTTGTTGCATGGTATTCTCCTGATAAAACAACGGAGAACACCTGACCCAATGGGAAATGTGTTCCCCGTTGGGTGACTGGCCGGTTGGCCATCATGGATGAGATTAAGAGACCTTCATCGTCATCAGACTGACGATATCTGCTTCCAAAGGGGCGCAGATGTACCACACCGTGGTGTACTCCCTTGCAGGCTACGGGAGTGTTGCTGTCGCTGCCCGAAGGTGATCCTCACAAGCGACCGGATCATGGATAAGTCTGACTACGCTAATCAACAGAAATCATCCGGTCAATGGGTAATTCATTTCCCGGGACAAAAAATAATGTCAGGAGCACGACGGAGTTTTTGGGGCGCCAGGGAGAGTCTGTCAATACGCGGTGACCCGTTCAGGCCGTGTGGTCTAACACATTTATGCCCCATTGTGTGTTTGAGCGAATACTTGATCGCAACCTCTCCATGCAACTTTGGCTTACTAATATCTATCCGAAATAACCTATACAGCGACTCAAATAAATGACTAAATGATCGTCTATCAAGACGCTGGCTATTCACGCATATAGATAACTATGTAATATGAATCAAGCTTCTTTCTCATGCTACGTGGTAAACTCCTTCAGAAGAATGGACATTCCCTCTCTTAGTCATGAAAAACAACTCAATGTCATTGATGTGACTGCAAGGGTGTCTTATCGTCAAATAGACAACTAAAAAAATAAATAACATGCAAATTCGAGAGGACTTCAGTTGGAGATAGAAATCTGGGATGGTGGCTTACAAGAGCAAGAAGTAGCCGCGATAGAGAGAATAAAGACAGTCTTTTCCGGCAAAGCTACTGAACCTAAGAGATCCGTTCGTGGAGGTTCTCTTCGAGAACAGCTGCAAAGCAGTTATGGCAACAGCAACAACGGCATGTTCCCTTGGAAAGGCTATGCTGGGTTTCGATTTGTTGACTCCAAGAAACATGATGGTGAGTTCGATTTAATTATTGTTACCCACTGCAATGTGATTATTGTTGAGCTGAAAGACTGGAACCACCAACCAGTAACGGCAAAGAGAGATACTTGGTACAAAGGTACCAAAAATATGAAACGCTCCCCGGTAAGCACAACTCGGGTCAAGAAACAGACACTGGAGACGAAATTATCAAGGCTTACTCACCGCTTTACTAACAAAGGATATGTACCCCACGTACACTTCTTTGTTGTAATGACTGGGGATGCGGATTTCAGCCAGCTGCCTGAAGATCAGTTGCTTCATACCCTATCGCTGGATGATTTTCTTAATTTTGCAGATCGTAATACCTTCAATGCTCGATTCAGACCACACCCCACTGCCCAAGTCTTAAACAAAGACTTCCCTCTGTTTGATGAACTGTTCTTAGGGTCGCAAACTGCTCCCAAGGCTTTACGGGTTGATGGCTACGAGGCCAAAGACATTATTTTCGAACACCCAAAGAAAGTATACAAAGAGTATATCGCTAGGTCTGAGATCTCGACTAATACTGAAGCTTTGCTGCGGGTATGGCAATTCAAGAATGTTAAAGGTAATAAGGCCTACACTCCTGAGGGCCGAGCAGAGATTGTCTCCCGTGAGCGTGTAGTCTTAGAACTCATCAATCATCAGAATCGGGACCTATACAACCACTGTTTGCGATCACTGACGAGTTTTCAAAAAGACGAGGTGACAGCAGAGTACAGTGAGGTATATGAGCTTCCCCCTGGTCATGTTCGGTTTAACGAGTTTATTGGAAAGTATGGCAAGGCTTTCTCGGAGTTAGATCGTTTGAATGTCACTAAGCTGCTAATTGCTAAGTTTGGTGACTTGCACGAGATGAAGATTGCTCACAGGGATATCGCTGATCACAGTCTTTGGATATCGCCATCAAAAGAGGTCGCACTTTCAAATTTTATCTCGGCTTATCATCAACCTATTGGTACGGTCGGGGATTATCGCAAGAGTCTGTCAGTGGGTGCTGTTGAAGCACAAGACATGCTAGATGCCCGAGATTTGACGCCTTTTCAGCAGGATGTTCATTCCTTGGGGCTTGTTGCCTGGCACTTGCTATGCGGCAAACGTATGTCTCCTAAGAATCTGGAAACAGTGCAGGATGACATGCTAAACAGTGAGCAATGGTATTCAGAAGTGTTGTTGGATGCTGTTGCTGCAAAGTTCGCTTCAGCTACAGAGTTCTTTGATGCGTTGAAGAAAGCCGAACCCGCAGGCGAGGCTATTCCAACATTTGATGATGCTGAGCTTGATACCTACCGTCATGCTATAAACCACTCGCGTCAGTATCGGGAAGATGATGACTTTCTGGTAGAGACTGCTGAAAAAGAAGTCTATGTCTCAGGCGGAAGAATTGTGAAAGCCTGGTTGAATGCCGGCGGACAAGGAGATGACTCTACAGCAAACTTCCAGATTCTTAACTTTTTGAAGCTGCTGGATAAGCTTTCCTCCGTTAAGCCGACTTACCTACCGGAAATTCGTGCGTTTGGCATTGCTTCTAAGTCATCGAGTCTGTACATGGTTACAGATCAAGTGCAAGGAGCAACTTGGGACAAAGCCTTGATTGCAGACGATGAGAAAATTGAGCTAATTGGAAAGTTCGTTGCAGCAGTAGAGCACTTACACGGTCTTGGCGTCTCTCACGGCGATATCCACCCCGACAATGTGATGCTGGAGACGGAAAGTCGCTCTCTTTACCTAATCGATATTCCAGACTTTTCACCGTCAAGGGAAGATCATAAAAACCACAGTTATAGTCCTGAAAATATCGATGGCTGTACCTCTTTTGAGCGTGACAACTTTGCAGTGATGAAGATGTCCTGCGAGTTGCTAGGTTTGTCTTGGGGTCATAAGTCTGAAACTTACCCAGCTCTGGCAGATGCGATTCGAGCTGAGTTAGAAGATCCTCAATTTGGATTTAAGGATTTAGGCCGCTTTAAAAAGGCGATAGATAGCAGTGATACATCGTCAGAGCAAAGCATGATTGAGATTACGGCAGGCAACGCAGATGAAGCTATCACTATCCTACCCGATAACGGGCATCTGTATGTCAAAATTGAGCCGAACCATAAAGAGCCAACTGAAGTGAGAGTAACTTTCACTGGGATTGGCGGCAGCTTTTCTGCAATGTTCTGCAAACAGCAGCAAGCTCTACTTGTTGGCTTTAAACCATGGCCGCGGTCATCAATTCGCAAGCAGGATATTGACGATAGCCAGTTTGAAATTAGCACTGGCATAAGGATTATTCCTGGTTGGCCGCAAGAAATGTCTGCTTTGACTGAACTGCTCAATGAAGATGAGTCTTTTACACGTGCGATTGAACTGGCTACAGCACCGGAAGAAAAGCAGGAGCAAGAAGACACACTAGCTCTTCAGTTGAAGGAAGCCTTCTCAAGGCTAGATAAGCAAGCTGTCGAGCCAGCGTTGACAAAGACGCTGGAAATACCGACAGCGAAACTGTGGCGGGCAATTCTGGATACTGAGACCGAGTCGTATCCAAACATTGAGGTCAGTGGTGAGATTTTACCTGTTGCTGATGCGCGTGGGGAACTTCTGATCCCTTACTCTGCTGACGTAGATCCTCTTGGTGGTTTCAGCAGCAGTGATGAAGTCGAAGCATTATTGGTTGATCAAGAAGGGGTAGAGCGGTTTATTGGCGAGGTGTCACTTAAGAAGTCAGCGCTTAAGGAGGTCCGGCTGTTCAAAACTCGCGCAGCAGCATACAAGTTGACCGACTCTGATATTGTCTTCTTCCGTACTAAGCAGGATCGCGCTTCGTATCGCAAGCGTAAACGAGCTTTGGAGCGACTACTTGATCGAGAATGTGCGATACCAGACTTGATGGATCTCTTCGACCCATCTTGCGAAAAAATTGCCCACAACTACGGCATCTCGTTAAGTGATGCTGACTTTGCCAGGTATGACCGTGAAGATCAGCACGGAAACAAGATCAGCCTAAATGACCAGCAAAGAGAGGCGTTTGCCAAGTTAGTCAACAATGGCCCTCTGTCCTTGCTACAGGGGCCTCCAGGGACGGGTAAAACTGAGTTTATTGCGGCCTTTGTGCATTATTTGGTTGAGAAGCAGAACACCCAACGCATCTTGCTGGTTAGCCAGTCACATGAGGCTGTGAATACAGCGGCTGAGCGGATCAGGAAGCATTGTGCTCGTCTGAATACAGATCTGGAAGTTGTTAGATTTAGTAACCGCGAAGGGGCTGTTTCTTCAGGGCTGAAAGATGTCTATTCGAACGCAATCACTACTGAGAAGCGTGAACTGTTCAACGCTGAAAGTAAGTATCGCGTTGAAGCCTTGAGTGAAGCCATTGGCTTGGAGCCAGAGTTCATTTCTAGTGTTGTGTTGGCAGAGCTTAAGCTGTTCAAACAAATTGACCACCTTGAGACATTGCTATATAAAATCAATGATTTAAGCGATAAAAAAGACATAAAGGAACTGAAAGAGATTTCAGTAGAACTCGATCTTTCAATCCGTTCCAAGCTGAGCACAGAGTACGGTATTAGCTTGGATGCAGGAGCTAAGGTCTCTGAAGCAAAAGAATTTCTGCTTTCCAAGCTATGTAGGGAATATGGTGTCAGACCTGATGAGGCGCGCCGAGTCAAAGCGTTAGCTAAGATATCGCGGGATATGCAGGATGCTTTGTCGGGAGAGCGGGTTAACTTTGACGAGTTCTATGCGCGCTCGAGACAGTTGGTAGCAGGTACATGTGTCGGTATTGGACAGGGCCACATTGGCATTCAGGACAACATTTACGGTCATGCTTCCAATAGTTAGATCTCTTATGAAATATAGTATTCACGCTCAATGAACGTCCCGACCACTTTGTCATGCATCTCTTCGGATTTGGAATAACCTATTGTTTTT
>NZ_CAWQJR010000012.1:0-13803 GCF_963894935.1 Xenorhabdus sp. PB61.4 | reverse complement strand
ATATAAATTATTTTTCATCTTTAAAAATTTAACCAAAAATTAAACTCAGCGAATCAAAACTATATTAACCTTCATTCGGAAAATTACTAAAATAAATATTCTTGCATTATAGAAAGATTTCCAAAAAGAAATTTACACAGGAATAATAAGATAGCAATATTAATAATATTATTGCGAAACCAGATAATCCACTCCTGATTTTTATTTTTTATATTACCTCTAAAGTTAAATAGATATACAATTTACTCCAATGTATAATCGTTAACTATTACTTCAGCTACTACATTAATTTTTACTCTTCGCCTTTCAAGTTACTTCTTTGTTGCCCGCAACACCTCTTGAAATCCATTGAGTATATATCTTATGAATTTTGAGTAATCGCCTGAAAAATGGCAAATATAAATTCAGGAGAAAATATGTTTGGTAAAGGTACTGTAATCAAGAACTACACCAGCACTTATCCAACTCCGATCCGATTGCAGTCTGGTGATATCGTTTCAGTCAGCCACTGTGATATAGAGTACCCTTATTGGGTGTGGACGACGGATAAATCAGAAATAAGTGGCTGGGTTCCCCAACAGATCCTGCGTTTTACTCAGGTTAATCAGGCAATTTGTATGGAAAACTACATTGCACATGAATTAACTGTAAAAGCCGGTGAATTACTCTATCTGGAAAATTTATTGAATGGTTGGTTCTGGGCCCACAAAGAGTGTGGCGAAACAGGCTGGATACCACAGGATTATATAACTCAGGAGATTTAAGTAATGACGTTTGTTCCCGATTATCGTGATGTTTCAGAAGCCCACTCCCGTATTAAAAACTATATCCACAAAACCCCTGTATTTACCTCAAATACGGTTAATCAGATATTCGACGCTGAAGTCTATTTCAAATGTGAAAACTACCAACGAATGGGAGCATTTAAATTTCGTGGCGCAATGAATGCGTTATCCCAGTTTAGTGATGAGCAAAAAAAGCTGGGGTTATTGCTTTCTCTTCCGGTAATCACGCTCAGGCTATTGCCTTAGCGGCTAAGATGCACAATATTCCAGCCACAATTGTGATGCCACATGATGCCCCTAAAGCCAAAATTGAAGCAACAAAAGGTTATGGTGGCAAAATTGTTTTTTATGACCGGTATACTGAGGATAACAAGGCTATAAGCCGTAATCTGGCAGAAAAACAGGGTCTGACTTTAATTCCGCCTTACGATCATCCACATATTATTGCAGGGCAAGGCACTGTAGCCAAAGAATTATTTGAAGAAATCGGTGAACTGGATACTCTGTTTGTCCCGCTCGGTGGCGGAGGTCTGTTATCCGGCTCGGCATTATCTGCTTCTCAGTTGTCCCCAAAATGTCAGGTTTTTGGTGTCGAACCTGAAGAGGGTAATGACGGGCAACAATCTTTCAGAAAAGGTGAGATTGTATATATTGATACTCCAAAAACGATTGCAGATGGCGCACAAACACCACATCTAGGCCAGCATAATTTTGACATTATTCGTCACCTTGTGACAGATATTCTGACAGCCTCAGATAAAGAGCTGGTTGATGCGATGTATTTTCTGGCAGAGCGAATGAAAATGGTTGTTGAGCCAACAGGCTGTTTGGGTTTTGCTGCGGCAAGAGCGATCAGGGAACAGTTGCAGGGCAAGCGTATCGGTATTATCTTGAGCGGAGGCAATATCGATATGCAACGATATGCTAGTTTTTTAGCAAAAAAATTAGATTAATAGGGAATTAATTAAATGGAATCATACCCAAACAGCCAAATGGCTGTACTTTATTACGATAGCGAACCCGTAACTGATTTTCGCTGTTCCGTCAATTTTTCAAACGGGTATTTAACCATATCTTATGAAGACGAAGATGATAATGGGAACACCATAATAACCAAATATGTCGGTGAAGAGCGTTCTCGAGGCCACTGGGAATTAAAAGGTGATGATGGGGAAAATAGTCGAGCAACTCTACACCAATTTGATAATGGAAGAATATTAGAGGGAAGCTGGCACTGTGATAATTATTCAGGTATGTGGCGTATTACTCTGAATAAGTAAAAATTATTTACCCCTCTATCTTAGATAGGGGGGTTATTAATTTTTATCCTGCTCCTGCTTCAATCTCCGCCATAGTGTTGTACGGCTGATCCCCAGATATTCCGCAGCAGCCTGTCGGTTACCCGAGAAATGCGCAACAATATCACTCAATGAAATATCATGCTCCAAAGGTGATTTTTCTGTAAAAGAATGAGATGCGGTTTTTACTCCTTGCATATTATTCATGATGCCAATTTCAACCTGACGCTCAGGAGAAAGTGACAGTATCAGAGCAGGAGTTAATATCTGTTCAGGATTAGCACTCGTATAAAGAGCGATCCGTTCCATCAGGTTACGCAGCTCTCTCACATTACCCGGCCAGTGATAAGACCGTAATACTTCATCACACTGAGAAAGTTCACGCGTTCTTAAAGGTGAAACGCGCAAATTAAGAGCAGCACATGCCCGCCGAAAATACTCCTGAGCCAGCATACTGATATCATTTTCCCTCTCCCGTAACGCCGGAAGATTAATGCGCAATACATTTAAACGATAAAACAGATCTACACGGAAACGCCCTTCCCTTACCCACTGATCCAAATCAACATGGGTTGCACAAATAATACGCACATCAACGACAATCGGACGATATCCCCCAACCCTGACAACCGATTTTTCTTCCAGCACTCTCAATAACCGGGTCTGTAGCGGCAATGGCATTTCACCAATTTCATCCAGAAATAACGTTCCCCTGTGCGCAACTTCAAATAACCCAGCCCGCCCGCCACGCCGTGAACCAGTAAATGCGCCTTCTTCGTAGCCAAACAATTCTGCCTCTAATAACGATTCGGCGATTGCACCACAATTAACAGCAACGAATGGCCGGGGATTTTTTCTTTTTAACTGCCCATAGCGAAGGGTATATTCATGATGGATAGCCTGTGCAACCAGCTCCTTTCCGGTACCACTTTCTCCCTGAATCAATACGGTCGCTGTCGAACGGGCATATAACGTGATTGTACTTCGTACACGCTCCATTGCCGGGGAATTGCCCCGAATATCATTGATCGTATGTCGGATACGCAGTTTATCTTCGGTAGGATAAGGTGAAATTACTGCCTGATTAAGTCTGGCCATCTTAGCCATATCCAACGCATCATGGAATGCCTGCCGGATAGAATCAGCAGAATAGACAAAAACACCCACCAGCCCCGCTTCATACGCCAAATCGGTGATCAACCCGGTTCCAACAATCACCTGAATACCATCTGCCTTCAACGCATTAACCTGTGTTCTGGCATCCTCTGCCGTTGCATAGCTGCGTTGTTCTATGCGCAGATGAAAACGTTGCTGAAATTCCTCCAACGCAGGTAAGGTGTTTTGGTAGGAGATGACGCCAATGCGGGAACTGATTTGCCGGGCGCGAGCCAATGCCTGCATGAAATCAAAGCCACTGGCTTTGGCTATGATCACCGGTACTGAAAGCCTGCTTTTCAGATAGGCGCCATTAGAACCCGCACATATTACGGCATCACAATGTTCGTTTTCCAGACGCTTACGGATATGTTGCACCGCCTGTTCAAAACCA
This sequence comes from Xenorhabdus sp. PB61.4, assembly GCF_963894935.1. Taxonomy (NCBI): domain Bacteria; kingdom Pseudomonadati; phylum Pseudomonadota; class Gammaproteobacteria; order Enterobacterales; family Morganellaceae; genus Xenorhabdus; species Xenorhabdus sp. PB61.4. Next base: position 10,171 of record NZ_CAWQJR010000012.1, on the reverse strand, counting down.
AGGTGGATCGGTGTGATATCAGCCTGATGATCAAACTCCGGTGTAATGTCGCGAAAAAGGTCAAAAAGGCGGGAGATAGAGACCGTCCAGATGACAGTCTTATTGCTGTTACGCTCTGAGGCATGTATTGGCATGATATACCTCCTTTTGTTTTTCTACCCATTTTCTATTACGTTTCACTTAAACAAAATAAAACAATAATGAAACATAGCTGTTTAAAATTGAAACAAGTATATATTATAATCAGCAGAAAGTCAGAAACGACATCACAGCAAAAAAAATAATTATCCATTTGATTATCAAATTAAAACAAAAATACCTCTATCTATTTCCTATCCTTTCCTCCCATTTTTGCTTTTTGGCATAAGCCTTGCTTTGTTAATAAATCATTACAGATAAGTTTCATTTTTAATAATGGAGTTGCATATGGGATTTTATTCTGCCGGTTTGGCTTTTCGTCAGGCAATAAAAGACGAATCTCCGTTACAGGTGGTAGGTACTATCAATGCAAACCACGCCCTGCTGGCGAAGAGAGCAGGTTATAAGGCTATTTATCTTTCCGGCGGCGGGGTTTCAGCAGGTTCATTAGGTTTGCCGGATTTGGGTATCTCAACACTGGATGATGTATTAACCGATACCCGACGTATCACTGATGTGTGCGACTTACCTCTGCTGGTAGATGCTGATATCGGCTTCGGATCCTCCGCATTTAATGTGGCCCGCACAGTTCAGTCTATTATTAAAGCAGGAGCTGCCGGACTGCATATTGAAGATCAGGTCGGTGCAAAACGTTGTGGCCATCGGCCAAATAAAGAGATTGTCTCCAAAGAGGAGATGGTAGATCGCATTAAAGCAGCCGTTGATGCCCGTAACGATGAACATTTCGTCATTATGGCACGTACTGATGCGCTGGCAGTAGAAGGATTGAATGCCGCCCTTGACAGAGCCGAAGCTTATAGGGAAGCAGGAGCTGATATGCTGTTTCCGGAAGCCATCACAGAGCTACTAATGTACAAAACTTTCGCCGAAAAAACACAAATTCCAGTACTCGCAAACATCACCGAATTCGGAGCCACCCCACTTTTTACTCTTGAAGAACTAAAAAGTGCGGATGTCTCTATCGCTCTTTATCCCCTGTCTGCATTTCGCGCCATGAATAAGGCGGCTGAGCAAGTCTATGCGGCTCTCCGGAGCGATGGAACACAAAAAAATGTGCTCAATATGATGCAAACCCGTAATGAGCTTTACGAAAGTATCAACTATTACGATTTTGAGCAGAGGCTGGATGCCCTGTTTTCCCAGAAAAACAATCGAGGTGATACACATGAATGAACAAATTATAGGGATTAAACCGAAAAAATCTGTTGCTCTGTCAGGTGTTACCGCGGGTAATACCGCGCTTTGTACTGTTGGGAAAAACGGCAAGGAATTGCATTACCGGGGTTATGATATTTTTGATTTGGCCTCCCACTGCGAATTTGAAGAAGTTGCCTACCTGTTAGTCCATGAAAAGCTGCCTTCCCGTGCCGAACTGACTGCCTATAAGGCCAAGCTGAAAGCATTAAGAGGTTTGCCGAGCAGCGTTAAATCCGCACTGGAAGCACTACCCGCAGTTGCACATCCGATGGATGTGATGCGCACAGGAGTCTCCGTTCTTGGTTGTACATTACCGGAAAAAGAGGACCATAATCCCGCAGGTGCCCGCGATATCGCTGATCGTCTACTCGCTTCCCTCAGCTCGATATTGCTTTATTGGTATCACTATAGTTATAACGGACGCCGTATCGATGTAGAAACTGATGATGATTCTATCGGGGGTCACTTCCTGCATCTTTTACATGGGCAAAAACCCCGGGAATCGTGGGAAAAAGCAATGCATACTTCCCTAATCCTGTATGCAGAGCATGAATTCAATGCTTCAACTTTTACCAGCCGGGTGATTGCCGGTACAAACTCAGATATTTACTCTGCCATTATCGGGGGGATCGGGGCGCTGCGAGGTTCAAAACATGGTGGTGCCAATGAAGCTTCATTTGATATTCAACAGCGTTATGATACGCCTGATGAAGCAGAAACTGACATTCTCCGCCGTCTGGAGAGAAAAGAAGTCATTATTGGCTTCGGGCATCCGGTTTATACCATTTCTGATCCACGCCACAAAGTGATCAAAGAGGTTGCGCAAACGCTATCCGAAGAAGCCGGCACACTGCAAATGTTCAATATTGCCGATCGCATTGAATCTGTGATGAGGGATGAGAAAAAAATGTTCCCGAATCTAGACTGGTTTGCAGCGGTGTCGTATCACATGTTGGGGGTTCCTACAGCCATGTTTACCCCACTGTTTGTGATTGCCCGTACTTCCGGCTGGGCTGCGCATATTATTGAACAACGTATTGATAATAAAATTATTCGTCCTACAGCTAATTATACCGGCCCGGAAAATCTGCCGTTTGTCCCGATTGAAAAGCGCTGATACCCGTTAATGAATGCTTGATAAACAGTACATTAATGCAATTTTTCCAAAAGGATTGATTATGTTTACCTCTATACCTGACTCTACACTGACTTCCGCTGTAAATAACCGGCCTGAATACGATCAAGTGATTGTAGATATCGTGGATTACGTCATGGACTACATCATCGTTTCCCCCATTGCCTATGTCACCGCCCAGCACACATTCTTAGACGCTTTAGGCTGTGGTTTAGAAGCACTGGAATACCCCGCCTGTACTAAATTACTGGGGCCGATTGTACCGGGAACAGCCGTTCCCAATGGAGTACGAGTACCGGGAACTCAATTTGAACTCGATCCGGTACAGGCTGCATTCAATATCGGCACACTCATCCGCTGGCTGGATTTTAACGATACCTGGCTGGCGGCTGAATGGGGGCATCCGTCTGATAACTTAGGCGGGATCCTTGCTGTCGCCGACTGGCTGTCAAGAAACGCCGTCGCCCGCGGAGAAGAGCCACTGACCATGTGGGATGTCTTTGCGGCCATGATTAAGGCATACGAAATTCAGGGTTGTCTGGCACTGGAAAACTCATTCAATAAAGTCGGTCTGGATCATGTTGTTTTGGTAAAAGTTGCTTCAACCGCTGTGGTTGCACAAATGATGGGGCTGGATCGTGAACAGATATTAAGTGCCGTATCACTCGCGTGGGTAGATGGCCAGTCTTTACGCACCTATCGCCATTCGCCCAATACAGGCTCCCGTAAATCCTGGGCAGCTGGCGATGCCACTTCCCGCGCCGTTCGTCTGGCGCTGATGGCAAAACAGGGTGAAATGGGCTACCCCTCCGTATTAACCGCCAAAAACTGGGGCTTTTATGATGTTCTCTTCAGGGGCGAATCATTTCAGTTTCAGCGCCCTTATGGTAGTTATGTGATGGAAAACATTTTGTTCAAAGTTTCTTTCCCTGCTGAATTTCATGCTCAGACCGCGGTTGAAGCTGCCATGCAGCTCCATCACCAACTGAAAGCGCAGGGAAAAACTGTCGAAGATATCGCTCAAATCACTATTCGTACCCATCAGGCTTGCATCCGTATCATTGATAAAAAAGGCCCGCTGCATAATCCGGCAGACCGGGATCACTGCATCCAGTATATGGTTGCCATTCCATTACTGTTTGGCCGTCTCACTGCGGCGGATTATGAAGATGATGTTGCCAGAGATCCGCGTATTGATATTCTGCGGGAAAAAATAATCTGTGTTGAAGATGCTAATTTCACACAGGATTACCATGACCCAGAAAAACGTTCTATTGCCAATGCCCTGACTATGACTTTTAATGATGGCAGCCAGCTTGATGAAGTCATAATAGAGTTCCCAATCGGGCACAGACGCCGCCGTGCAGACGGTGTCCCCGCCTTGCTGGAAAAGTTCAGAACCAATCTGGCACGGCGTTTCACCGAAGAACAACAACAAAAAATTCTGTCAGTCTCCCTTGAGCTTAACGATATAAAAGACATCCCCGTAAACGAGTACCTTGATTTATACAGTATTTAATCTGCAATTCTATTTAGTGGTTCTGGTTCCGGAACCACTATTCTTACACTACATCAGGAAAATATTACGTCAGGAAAAATATCTCGTTAGGAGAAATTATGTCATTTCAAGATTTTTACCGGCGTTCGATTGATGACCCCAGCGGTTTCTGGGCAGAACAAGCCAGACGGATTCATTGGCAGCATCCTTTTGAACAAACACTGGATCACAGTGATCCTCCTTTTGCCCGCTGGTTCTGTGGCGGAAAAACTAACCTATGCTACAACGCGTTAGATCGCTGGCTGGAAAGTCAGCCTGATGCCAAGGCGTTAATTGCGGTTTCTACAGAAACAAATACCGAGCAAGTCTTCACCTATCGGGAGTTATATCAGGAAGTCAATCAGGCAGCCGCGATTATGCTTTCTCTCGGTGTCAAAAAAGGCGACCGTGTCGTGGTATATATGCCGATGGTGGCTGAAGCCCTGTTTATCCTGCTTGCCTGTGCCCGCATCGGTGCTATCCACTCCGTTGTTTTTGGCGGGTTTGCGGCCCATAGTCTTGCTACCCGATTAGATAATGCAGAGCCGGTACTGGTCGTTTCTGCTGATGCAGGATCGCGGGGAGGAAAAATTATCCCCTACAAGCCATTATTAGATGAAGCCATTGAACTGGCAGCACATACACCACGTCATGTATTGATGATAAACCGTGGTTTGAGCGAGATAAATTGGGTCAAAAACCGGGATCTGGATTTCGCGACATTACGGCAGGCTCATTTGGGAACCGAAGTCCCTGTGGCATGGCTCGAATCCAATGAAGTTTCCTGTGTGCTCTATACGTCCGGAACAACAGGAACGCCTAAAGGTGTACAACGGGATGTTGGTGGTTATGCCGTTGCGCTGGCAACATCCATGAATATTATTTTTGGCGGTAAGCCCGGAGGAACATTCTTCTGCACATCGGACATCGGCTGGATTGTAGGACATTCCTATATTGTTTATGCCCCGCTGATTGCCGGAATGGCAACCGTTATGTATGAGGGGCTGCCCATCCGGCCAGATGCCGGGATCTGGTGGCGGATTGTGGAAAAATATCACGTTACCAGAATGTTTTCTGCGCCAACAGCCATTCGAGTCCTGAAAAAATACCCAACAGACAATATTGCTCAATATGATATTTCCTCTCTTGAAACACTCTATCTGGCAGGTGAGCCACTCGACGAACATACCGCACGCTGGATTACTGAAACCATTAATGTCCCTGTAATTGACAATTACTGGCAAACTGAAACTGGCTGGCCAATTATGGCTATTGCACGAGCACTGGATGACAGGCTCGGCCGTTTTGGTAGCACTGGTTTCCCAATGTACGGTTTTAACGTCAAATTAATTAATGAACTAACCGGGCAGGAATGTGGTGATAACGAAAAAGGAATGGTGGTTATCAAAGGCCCCTTACCTCCGGGGTGTATCCAGACCATTTATGGTGATAATCGCCGTTTTGTGAATACCTACTGGAAACACTTCGATCAACAGGTTTATTCCACTTTTGACTGGGGTATTCGTGACAGTGAAGGCTACTACTTTATTTTAGGGCGTTCGGATGATGTGATTAATGTTTCAGGCCATCGTCTGGGAACCCGGGAAATAGAGGAGTGTATTGCAAGCCATGAAGATGTTGCAGAAGTTGCCGTTATCGGTATTAAAGATGATGTAAAAGGACAAGCTGCTATTTCCTTTGTCGTCCTCAAAGAAGGAAAAGAAATTCAGAGTGCTGACCACTTTGCAACATTGGAAAAATCACTGATGGATCTGGTCGATAAAAAGATTGGCAGTGTCGGGCGTCCGGCACGTATTTATTTTGTCACACAATTACCCAAAACCCGCTCCGGGAAAATGTTGCGCCGTACGATGCAGGCGATTTGTGAAGGCCGTGACCCCAGTGATATTGCTCTGATAGAAAACCCGGCGTCACTGGATGTGATACGTGATGCAGTTTCTCATCATTAATATTAACGGATTGCGGCATTCTCGCATCTATTTAAACGGTGTTTAGCAGGAGGGTATTACTATACAACTGTACTACATTTTCCCAGCTACTTTTACCCATTCCTGCTCCGTGCCAATGCGGAGCTTTTTTTTATTTTTTAATGATTTGTATGACAGTGTGATATTTGAAATCAGTGCGCGATTTCAGGCTCTTTTTGTGCAGCTTCCAGCCATTCCACCATTGCCGGATGTTTTAGGATCCGATCAACCCATGCCTGACTCGCAGGTGAAAATTTCAACCCGTAAGTTCTGGCCCGGAAAGCTACCGGCGCAAAAAATGCATCCACTGCCGTGAAAGAATTTCCTGCCAGCCATTCACCACCAAATCTGCTTAGCCCTTCAGACCAAAGTTCATCAAGCCGAGAAAGATCGCTCTGTAATTCAGAGGATATTTCGGCTAATGCAATTGTTTTTGTGCAATTCATTGCACAAATCTGGCGTAATGCAGTAAAACCAGAGTGCATTTCTGCTGCCGCACTTCTTGCCCACGCTCTGGCAGTACGATCTTCTGGCCATACCTGAGCATGTTCCTCTGCAACATATTCAGTAATAGCCAGTGTATCCCAAACTGTAATATCACCATCTACCAGACAAGGGACAAGACCCGTTGGTGAGAATGCCTTAAATTTCTCATGGCTACTTTTACCATCTTCAAAGTAACTTAACTGCTCGTTGAAAGGAATATTCAGAGCTTTGAGCAAAATCCAGGGACGCAACGACCAGGAAGAGTAATTTTTATTAGCTATCCATAATGTATACATCGTATTTCTCTCTGTTAGTCTCTTTATATTTGAATATGTCGCTTTACTGACTACCATTCAAAATATATTGGGTATGATGGTGAATATTGACACACGAGAACATTATAGTTTTTTTCTACCGGAGTAAACATATATATCAAACTGACTTTTGATATTGACATCAGTCGTATAGAGCCTATAGTTTTTTTATCCAAAGCCTTAGATATTTTAGACAACAGACCTATTGAAGATGCGGAAAAAATTAATGAAAAAATGATATTCTTTTAATAAATGCTTCACTGCGGTGCGATCGTATTATTCTAATAACTTGAGTAAATTGAAAATATGACAACAAATTATTATCCCGAAAAAAAAGGATTTTTAAACCGTGTCGAACGTATAGGTAATGTTATGCCGGGCGTAACAATGCTATTTGTTTATGCCCTGATAATCTGTTGGCTTTTGTCGTTTTTACTTTCCTTCGTAAATTTTGATTATTATCATCCCGTCTCGAAAGAGAAAATATCTATTGTTAATCTTTTCCAATATGAAGAAATTATATTATTTGTGACAGGAGCAGTGAAAAACTTTATTAATTTCCCGCCATTTGGAATTACAATCGTTTCAACGTTAGGAATTGGGATTGCAGAAAGTAGTGGTTTTATAAAAACAGCATTGAAAAAAATGCTTTCTTTCATTACTCCCAAAATGCTGACCCCAACCGTTGCTTTCGTCGGTATTGTTTCACATCTGGCGTCGGATTCAGCTTATGTTATCTTAATGCCGGTTTCCGCCATGATGTTTTATGCCTGTGGCAGACATCCTCTTGCGGGTATTGCTACGGCATTTGCCGGACTTGCCGGTGGTTTCACTGCAAGCTATACGCCTTCTATCATTGATCCGATTATGCAGAGCTTCACACAGGATGCGGCTCAGATGATGGCGCCCGGTTACCATGTGAATGTGCTCTGTAACTACTTTTTTAGTCTTGGCGCTACATTTGGTGTCATTTTAATCTGCTGGTTCATCACAGAGAAGATTGTGGAACCCTGGTTGAATAAGAACTGCCCTGTTTCAACCAATATTGAAACAGATACTGACAAAGATCTGGAAAGAATTACACCTGAAGAAAATCGTGCATTTCGAATTGCCGGATCCACTGTGTTATTGCTGGGTATAGGTCTTATCGCCTTATTATGGCCGGAAACATCGCCAATGCGGGCACCGGATGGCAGCATGACCAGCCCTAAAGCCCCTATTATGCAGATAGTTGTCCCGCTTTTATTCCTGTTTTTCGCTGTGCCGGGTATCGTTTATGGCTATTTAACTAAATCCTTTACCTCAAGCCGTGATGTCGTTAAATCAATGGAAAACATCACGCAGTCATTAATCCCATTTATTGTTTTTGTGTTTTTTGCCGCTCAGTTTCTGTACTCATTTCATCATTCAAATCTGGGTACATTATTAGCCTTATCCGGCGCAGAACTGCTACGTACACTCGAAATGCCATCCGGTCTGACCGTACTCGGTGTGATCATATTAACGGCTATCATTAATATTATGATCACGTCGGCAACTTCGAAATGGGCAATTATGGCACCAGTGCTTGTACCGATGCTAATGGCCGTCGGTATTTCTCCTGAATTAACACAAGCCGCTTTTCGGGTGAGTGATTCAGCTATGAACGTCAGTACACCAATGTTCCCGTTCTATCCTTTGATTCTCATGTATTGCCAGAAATACTATAAAAATGCGGGTATCGGCACTTTATGCTCAATGATGCTCCCATTCACCATTGGCTTGCTGATTATTTTAACGGCAACACTCTATGTGTTCTGGGCATTTGATATTCCGATTGGTTTCGACAGTGGTTACACATGGCACCCTGCACAATAGGGTTGTCATATATTGAATACAAGAGGGAAGAAAAAATGAATGAATTAGGTCAACAACTTGAACAACGTTTCTACCGCTATTTAGCTATCGAAAGCCAGAGTGATGCCTCCAGCATTATTGTACCAAGTACCGAAGGGCAACGTAAGCTGGCTGAATTATTAGCGAAAGAGCTGGAAGGTTATGGCCTCGCTGATATTTATATTGATGAGCACGCTATTCTTTATGCTGTGCGTCGTGGTAATAAACCATCAGCCCCCAAGATTGGTTTTGTGGCCCATCTGGATACCGTTGATGTCGGGTTGTCGGCAGTAATAAAGCCTCAGACCTTGCTTTATGAAGGAAAAGATTTATGCCTGAACAGCCAAGAAGATATCTGGTTTAAAACGAGTGAACACCCGGAAGCTGCCCCTTATATCGGTGAGCCAATCATTTTCAGCGACGGAACCAGTGTTCTTGGTGCAGATAACAAAGCTGCGGTTACCGTTATCATGGAGCTGATGGATAAATTACAGCAGGCGGAATTTGACTATGGTGATATCTATGTGGCTTTTGTTCCTGATGAAGAAATCGGGCTACGTGGTTCCAAATTGATGGATTTATCCCGTTTCAATGTTGATTTTGCTTATACAATTGACTGCTGTGCACTGGGGGAAGTCATCTATGAAACCTTCAATGCAGCCTCTGCCGAAATTACAATCACAGGCATTACCACACATCCAATGTCGGCAAAGAACGTATTACTAAACCCAATCAGGGTCGCATATGATTTTATCGGCTGTTTTGATAAATATGATACACCTGAGCATACTGAACATCGGGAAGGTTATTTTTATTTTACGAACTTAATCGCCAACCCAGATAATGCAAAAATAAAAATGGCCATCCGTGATTTTGACCGCAATAGCTATAAAGAACGTAAAACTTATGTTACTCAGTCAATTGAACTTATCCGTGCCCGTCACCCTCGAGCAAAAATAGATTATAAGATTGAAGATGTCTACAGCAATATTAGCGACTCATTAGGTGACGACCGTACTGCAATTGACCTGATTCTTGAAGCACTCAAAATTCAGGGAATTACTGCTAATATCATTCCGATGCGTGGAGGCACAGATGGCTCGGCTTTATCTGCAAGAGGTATTCTGACACCAAATTACTTTACCGGAGCATTGAATTTCCATTCTCGTTTTGAGTTTTTGCCGATTAGCGCATTTGAAAAAAGCTATCTGGTCACGGAAACCATTTGTCGCTTAGTTGGGAAAAAATAAAAAACTGATTTAAATAATAAACAGCCATCATCTGGCAAATTGGTGGCTATTTAATCACAAGAGTAAATAACCTTATAGATTAACAGCAATTATCTTCACAACGGAAATAATTACAAATGATATAAATAAGCTTTCAAAATAGTAGATCACTTGAAGGGAACTCAGTCCAATTTTTGCGATCTGATTAATCGCCAAATCAAAAAAATCCCAAAATGGACTGAGTGATGCGA
>NZ_CAWQJR010000011.1:0-13878 GCF_963894935.1 Xenorhabdus sp. PB61.4 | reverse complement strand
GGCATACCCTTTATCAGCATAAATGTCCCGACTTGTATTTGACCGATCCAAAACGGCTTCAAAAAACTGGCTATCATGGACAGCAGCGGTTCCTGACGCGATGTGGCGGATCACTTTATATTTTGTATCGACATTGATGGTCAGTTTATAGCCAAAATAACGTTTACCGTTCTTTTTCGTCCAGGTTGCCTCGGTGTCTTTCTGGCATCGTTTGTTTGCTGTCCAGTTATCCGGGGTTTTACCCTGACGGATTTGTTCATTTTCTTTCTTCTTATTGTGCTGCTTAGGCACTGGGATCAACGTAGCATCAATGATTTGGCCCCCTCTGGGAATGAATCCCTGTGCCGAAAGCTGATGCTTCGCCTCTTCAAACAACGCGCTGGCCCCTTCCTGCCCAATCCGTTTTTCGAAACACCAAATCGTGTTACGGTCTGGAATATTAATGACATCGGTCAAGCGACAAAAACGTTGCCAACTCATTCGATCAAGCAATTGATATTCCATCCTTTCATCGGAAAGATTATGGAAATGTTTCAGGATAATGATACGCACCATCACCTCAGTCGGGAATGGCGGGCGTCCCCCTTTGGGAGAAATAATACGTGGTACGACATGGTCTAGGGTGTCAGCCAGTGCCGAGAAATCAACATACTTATCAAGAATAAGCAGCGGATCACCTAATTCATCAATTTTTCGACGGTGATATTCGGATGCCAGCTTGTCTTTTTTTAAAGCAGAACGAGGCGGTATCATGACGGCGCTACCTTGCAGAGATATACTGTGTCTACATTTTACTCAATTTTGTGGCTGTGAAAAGTTTTTAGAGGTTCCCCTCAATCAGTGCACCAAAACACATCGCCGAAAGCAAATGAATTGCAATAGATGTTAACTGCATAATATCCTCCATAATATAAAATGGATAAATATTCTTCCAAATGACTACTTTGCTAGCTTAGCAATTCATAAATCCAAAACTGCAATTAAAACATTTACTCTTACAAGCATAAGCATTTAACTGCTGGTCATCTTTTTGAATTAAACTAATGCGCAGCAAGTTGCCAGAAGAAATAAATTCTTTCTCTTTTCGTTAACAATAGAAAAAACATCAGACTTAATCTGATTATTGATGTGTTCCCGGAGGGAATAAGGAGTGAGTATATAACAGTACCATCGATACCCCGATATATCTCTTTGATACTGTTTTCGTGATCTGAATAGCCGATCTACAGTACCGCATCATCTTTCGGGTGAGTACAACTCATGAAACTGAAGCAGCATCGCCCTCCATTATTCGGCAAGCAGTAAATTCATTAAAATGAAAAGATTAACGATGAGATTTTATTTAATTCTAAACTTTGACTGTCCAATTATTAGCTCTCCAATAAAACTTGGACGAAATTATAAGCAGGTAAGATTAATCAGTAAAGGCTTCACTTATTAAAAGAATAGTATTCTTGTAGACTTGTTTAATAAAATAATTACTATCGTTTAATATATTATGATTAACTTTTTTAAAATCACCTAATAAACAAAAAGCCCGCCAGGGCATTTTAGCATGGCGAGCTTAACAAATAGGTATAAAGGCAAATTAGATAGCAGTTACGTTTGCTGCTGCTGGGCCTTTGGCACCGTTTTCAATGGTGAACTCTACGTTCTGGCCTTCAGCCAGAGTTTTGAAACCGTTACCTTGAATGGCAGAGAAGTGAACGAATACGTCTTTGCTACCATCGGCTGGAGTAATGAAACCAAAACCTTTGGACTCGTTGAACCACTTCACTTGACCTTTCATTTTGTCAGACATGTGTCTTTCCTATATATCAAAAAAAACTCGCCACCTTGGGCATGTGTTGGCCATTATCAGCTATTACTTATGGGGCACTAAGAAGGAAACGGTCTACAAAGGCTAATCAAGATAGCACTTACACATAACGCATTAACTCAAGATGTCGTACATAAAGTAGGTCTGTTAATCAGGCCAAACGCATTAACGCATGACCGAACCGGAATAGCAACCTTTTTATGGATTATAGATCTAAAAAAATTTCAGACGCTCAATATTAGAACAGAATAACCTAATAAATAGATGCATTTATGCTTTTATTTGATTTATTCAACTTTTATCTTAAACAAAAATATTCGTGATCATCAGGAACAATAACAGTTTTACAAATTAAAAGAAGTAATTGCTATACAGATGGAGACGCCCGGCATGATAACCTTGGAAAGGTGGGTATTTTTAATTTGATAACTGATTTCTACAATAATTGGGCTGGTATTATGAACATCATCAAACAGATATTGATTCAGGACCTAGAGCGGATCAATCTTGCAGAGCATAGGGATGGTAAAGTACATTTTAATAGTATCTTTATTCATCAGCATCCATACCTGTTTTTAGCTATGATTGTTGCTTATGTTTTCCTCGCTGTACTGATGTGGTATGCCCCCTATTTCGGCACTTGGTCACTGCTTTTATTTACTGCACTTTTTTTTGTTATGGCTGCCGTTCTTCTTTTCGATATCAAACCCGTTTACCATTTTGACGATATTGATGTGCTGGATTTACGTGTTTGTTATAACGGCGAGTGGTTTGTCGATGAAAAGGTATCTCAGAATGCCGTCAATACAATACTCGGTCATCCGAATGTCCCCAATGAAGTGAAAAACGAAATCAAACAGATCATTCTAAAAAAGAACGGAATATGCTTTTATGATGTTTTTATGATCGCATGCTCAGAGCAATCACCTTACTTTCAACCTTATCAAGTTGGACAAAAGCATGTAATTTCAGCAAAATAGCATAATTTTATAGCAATGCGATCACATGATGAGCAAGCGTTAGAAAAATCGAATTTTTGCATTGACACATCCTGAGTTCGTCGTTAATATTCGCCCCGTTCTCAGGAACACAGCAATTCCTCCATAGTTCAGTCGGTAGAACGGCGGACTGTTAATCCGTATGTCACTGGTTCGAGTCCAGTTGGAGGAGCCAAATTTAAAGAAGCCCGATTCAGTTTTGCTGGTCGGGCTTTTTGCTATTTAATCTTCATCAATTTGCTCGACTTGCCTTTTGCTACACTTAATCACTTCCAGACGCCACACTTTGTGGATCACTAGGATAGTGATTATTGTAAAAATGGCTACTTTCTATCACAAAAGATAACAAAACATCATCATACAGAACAACACTTAACCAATTGAATTTATTTTTTATTTTTCTGCTTTACAACCCTTCTCCATTTCCCTATTATTCATCACGTTCTCAGGAACACAGCAATTCCTCCATAGTTCAGTCGGTAGAACGGCGGACTGTTAATCCGTATGTCACTGGTTCGAGTCCAGTTGGAGGAGCCAAATTTAAAGAAGCCCGATTCAGTTTTGCTGAGCCGGGCTTTTTGCTTTTCTGCTTTTTGCCGGGGCATTTATCTGCCATCAGAAAATATAACGAAATATTAATTCGTTATCATGAGTAAAGCCTAAAAAAATGCGTCTCTGATTATTTTTTGCTATAAAAAATGATAAAAAACCACCGCCTTGAATGCGTCTCAACCACTTGAACTGATTTTTTATTTTTCTGCTTTACAAGCTCTCTCCATTCCCCTATTATTCGCCTCGTTCTCAGGAACACAGCAATTCCTCCATAGTTCAGTCGGTAGAACGGCGGACTGTTAATCCGTATGTCACTGGTTCGAGTCCAGTTGGAGGAGCCAAATTTAAAGAAGCCCGATTCAGTTATGCTGAGTCGGGCTTTTTGCTTTTCTGCTAAAGATACACTGATGAGCTGAAAATCACAAAGCACATATTATCGACAAAAAGTACATATTAACGGCAAACAATCAGTTATTATGATTTTCCCCTTTGACAAATGAGAAAATAGCCGTTAATATTCGACCCGTCTTGAAGGAGTTCCTCCATAGTTCAGTCGGTAGAACGGCGGACTGTTAATCCGTATGTCACTGGTTCGAGTCCAGTTGGAGGAGCCAAATTCAATTCACCCTCGTTTTGTTACTTCTATTTTTTCCTTTTTTGATACAATTAATTTCCTCTGAATACCCTAGCCTTTATAAAATAAAAATCTTAATTCTGCAAAAATAGCGGAACTTTATCATTTAATAATAGCTATTTAACTATTTTCTCTTTATCATCTACCTCCGGCTTAAGGAATGCTGAATCAGCTTCCACCATTTCTCACCTATATTCTGGAGCCGGTTCCATGACTACTGAATCATATACCATTAAAATCCGCCGCCCTGACGACTGGCATGTTCATTTTCGCGATGGTGATATGCTGAAAACTATCGTTCCTCATACCAGCCATTTCTTTGGCCGGGCTATCGTTATGCCAAATCTTGCCCCACCTGTGACAGATGTTGCCAGTGCTAAGGCCTATAAAGACAGGATAATGGCAGCCATTCCATCAGAACACCAGTTTCAGCCTCTGATGACCTGCTATCTCACGGATTCAACAAACAGCTCCCAAATTGAAATAGGTTACAAAGAAGGTATTTTCACTGCCTGTAAGCTCTATCCTGCCAATGCAACAACTAATTCCAGCCACGGTGTTTCAGATATACAGAAGATCTATCCTCTGCTAGCAACAATGGAAAAATTAGGAATGCCTCTCCTGATCCATGGTGAAGTGACTGCAGCTCATATTGATATTTTTGATCGTGAAGCCCGTTTTATAGAGCAGGTCATGGAGCCGTTACGTAAGCAGTTCCCTGAGCTGAAAGTTGTTTTCGAACATATCACGACCAAAGAAGCTGCCGAATATGTTCTTGAAGGCAATGATAAGTTAGGAGCAACACTCACTCCACAGCATTTGATGTTCAACCGTAATCATATGCTGGTTGGCGGGATCCGCCCACATCTCTATTGTTTACCAGTATTAAAGCGCAATATTCATCAGGAGGCATTACGCGCAGCTGTTGCCAGTGGCTGTGACCGCTTCTTCCTGGGAACGGATTCCGCTCCTCATTTATTGCACCGTAAAGAATCTTCCTGCGGATGTGCCGGTGTTTTCAATGCTCCAACCGCTTTAGCTGCTTATGCAACTGTTTTTGAAGAAATGAATGCAATGGAACATTTTGAAGCATTCTGCTCTCTGAATGGCCCGAAATTTTATGATTTACCTGTTAATGATGGTTTTATCGAACTTACACGCAAGCCTACCCCAGTTTTCGAATGCGTCGAACATAATGGCGAAAAATTGATCCCATTCCTGGCTGGAGAAGATGCCGGATGGGAAGTCAAAATATGTAAGTAACCTCTCATTGTGCTTCATGCGGAGATATTTAGTTTCCGCATGAAGGCATCATCCCTCTTTCCCTACCAAACACGATAACGTCCACTCTCAGATAAAATGATCAGCATCGGGTTTCTGAGACTGGTTGTAGTATTAGTTTGATAAAAAGGTTTATACTGCAATTACTCATCTTTGATGAGATTCGCAGCTCTTAGTCAATTATACCAATAACAATGCTGTAGTCTGATTAGGAGGTTATATGGGACAAAAAGATGAAATTATCCAAACCCACCCTGTTGTAGGCTGGGACATCAGTATTGTTGACACCTATGACGCCATGATGATTCGCCTTCATTACTTATCCTCCCCAGATCAAACCACAAAGACAGATAATGTCAGTATCGACAAAACATTGTGGTTAACTACAGGAGTTGCAAAACAGCTAATTCTAATATTGCAGGCTGGGATCGAGAAGATTGAATCATCAGAATACGACCAACTTGACTATACAAAACATTAACAGCAAATTTCATACCTATTAGGACACTCAGAACATTGAGTGTCCGCCACTGCTATCAAAAAAATATCAGCTCACAGAATTATTCATATAGTTTATTATTTTTCACAATACTGTATTATAAACAGCCAGACACTGCCTGATATTTAACTATCCGGTAGACTGTTTCACTTAATGATAACCACTATAGAACAAGGATGTTCAGCTAATGAAGCTATTAATCATTGATGAGTGCTATTATACCCGCCTCGGGATCATTGAGTCCCTGAGAGAAAATACGAACATCCTTACAACAGGTATGAATTCAATTCATGATGCAATAACTACTCTCCAGGTATTTTCACCAGATATTGTTCTGATGAATCTAACACATTACGGTTATTGCAGTTCATACTGTGAATACATGAAGTTATTTTTATCCTTAATGCATGACAGACGCATTTATATCTATATTGATAAGCCATATCCATGGGCAGAAAATCATATCCAATTGACTAATAAGGATTTTATTTTACCGAAAAGAAATCTTAGCTTACTACTTCAACGATTAAAAGAAATGGCTTCATATGATATTCAACACTATTTTTCTCATTTCAATGCAAAAAGTTCTATTTTTAGCCCGCAGGAAAATAGGATCCTCTATTATTGGATGCTGGAAATAGGCACATATAAGATTGCAAAGATATTAAAAATAAGCGGCAGTACCGTTTATTCGCATAAACGACATATCATTGAAAAATTAGGAGTAGTTAACCAGATGGAGTTACTTTTTATTTATAATATCTTTAAGTATCTCTGTTAATAATTCAACTGGCGCAATTACATTTAAGTTATTACGCCAGTTTGCAGTACCTGTTCATTCAGTAGACTAAACAGGCAATTAAATAAGATCTATTGCTTGATGGATTGCAGCGAAGTGATATTCAAACCTTCGCTCAACCGATAACGAGACTTGTTGAAAATTTTAGCCCCATTTTCTCTTCCTGCCCGACGAGCACGCTGTTCGCCTTCAGGAAGTAACATTTCTTCCCGGCAAACATCGCTACAACATCCCTCAAACCGTTCTGCGCAAGACGGACATTGGATGAATAGCAAATGGCATCCATCATTTTTACAGTTAGTATGGCTATCACAAGTTGAACCGCACTGATGGCACTGAGCGATAACGTCTTCAGAAATACGTTCTCCCATACGCTCATCAAAAACAAAGTTTTTACCAATAAAGCGAACAGGCAGCCCCTGAGCTTTCGCCTTACGGGCATACTCGATAATACCGCCTTCTACATGATAAACATTGTTAAAACCATTGTGCAGCATATAAGCACTTGCTTTCTCACAACGGATCCCGCCAGTACAATACATGACGATATTTTTATCTTTATCATCCTTCAACATTTCAACTGCCATAGGCAACTGCTCACGAAATGTATCTGACGGAATTTCAATCGCATTCTCGAAATGCCCGACTTCATATTCATAATGATTGCGCATATCAACAAATACAGTTTCTGGATCATCCAGCATCTGGTTAACCTGATCCGCTTTCAGGTATTCACCGGTTTTTGACGGATTAAAAGTTTCATCTTCAATACCATCAGCAACAATACGCTCACGCACTTTCATGCGTAATACCCAAAATGATTTGCCATCATCTTCTAATGCAATATTGAGTCTCAAGTTATACAAAGCAGGATCAGCGGTATTTAATACTGCTTTCAGGGCATCAACTTTTTTAGAAGGGATGCTGATTTGCGCATTGATACCTTCTTTAGCGATGTAAACCCGTCCAAAAACTGACAAATCCGTAAATTGTTGGTACAGGCTGTCGCGAAAATCCTGTGGCTCAGGAATAGCAAAATATTTATAAAAAGAGATGGTTGTGCGCGGCTCGGTTTCAGCCAACATACGTTCTTTCAGTTCTTTGTTAGAAATACGGTTATGTAACACTGGCATGGTGTTCAAAGTACCCTTGTAGTTTGTTGATATGTATACATTAATATCTATGTCCACATAGTGTCGACTCTAGATCATGATCGAAACATTTAACTAAAAACCCCTAGTACATACTTGGGGTTTTTATTTTCTACAATATTACTTTTTTCTGTGACCCAGATCTATCAATCCCTGTTCTGAATTGATTGTATATATAGAAATTACGTGTTCACTATAACTAAGCCAGGGCCTAACAGGGATGTGTTGTCCTTTTGCTGCGGCGTCACTTTCAGCGATAAATCCGCAAAAAGTGACGCCTTGAGTTCTGTAAACAGTCAGCAAAAATCGTGCAAACGTTGAAGTACCATCAGGCATAGCAAAACACCGTAAGGTTAAATGTCAAACGATAGTCATGTTAATGGATTAGCTGTAGAAAAATTGTCTGTTGAATAATTCAAACAGGAATAGAAAAAAGTATGAACGGATGCGCAAAAGCTATCCCTTTGATCATTGAGGATAAATAGAATTTATGTTGATTTGAAACGCCAGTGTGTAAATCCACGTTCAATACACTTAGATAACCAGATAAAGATATCCTTTTGGATTATCTATTAGTTTAAAAGACCTTCATTGCCAGGCGAGGGTTTAGGTGTCTTGACAATATCTGCTTCCAAAGGTGAGCAGATGTACCGCAATTCTTGCTCTCTCTTTCAGGCTACGAGAGTTTTGTTTCGCCACCCGAAGGCGATCCTGACAGGCGATGGATCATTAGTGTACATGGAATATTAGCGGCTGTGGTGAGTAGGGTCAACAAATTATGTTATGGATTAATTGGAATCTAATCTATCAAATATAACTTGTATTAGCCGCGATTTGACCTGACGCTATTATGGTAGGGTGCGATTAAACTTGACGGCCGACTATGAGCGAGGAATAGAAATTGACTTTACAGGAACACAGAATGCTCTGAAAGTGGATGATTAGTTTAATCAAGAGGCTTACAGAAAGAGTATCTCATTACCCCAGAGGCAGTTTTACACCAACAAAATGGTTTCCATATCGTACTGTTCTAAAATAGATTTTTTGGTGTAACCCACATGAAGTACCCTTTTAAGATGATCTAACGTTCTTAAGGAAAAATCACTCTGTTCAGCACGTATAGCAGAATCATATTAATATGACATAATAGCTGGATTCATATGACAAAGGATAAAGTGGGATGGGCTATAGTCTGGATTTTCGAAAGAGAGTACTGGCATATAAAGACAAGCATTCGTTGACCTTCGAACAAACGTGTACCCATTTTGAGATTTCTATGCGGACCTTATTTCGGTGGAGTCACAAAATAGAACCCTGTGTGACACGGAATAAGCCGCCCACGAAAATCAGTGATGAAGCGCTTCTCACTGATGTCAAAAATTACCCCGATGACTATCAATGGGAAAGGGCAAAACGCTTGGGTGTCGCGCAATCTGCTATCCATTACGCCTTGAAACGGCTGAAAATAACAGTCAAAAAAAACGCTAAGACACCCCAACGCTGACGCTCAGGCTCGTCAGGCGTTTGTCGAACGCATCAGCCACTACGAACAGGCGATGAAACCGATTGTTTATCTGGATGAAAGTGGTTTTTCGCAGTCTATGCCCCGCACACACGGTTATTCGGCGAAAGGGTTACGCTGCTTCGGTACACACGATTGGCAGGCTAAAGGCCGCATGAATGTCATTGGCGCGATCCTCGAAAAGACCTTCGTGACCTTAAGCTTATTTTCTGGAAACATTAATGCGGATGTCTTTCATGCCTGGATGACACAAGATTTGCTGCCTAAGCTCCCAAGCGGAGCCGTGATTGTGATGGATAATGCCCCCTTCCATAAACGGCATGACACAATAAAAGCGATAGCAGACCACGGTTGCCTGTTGGAATGGTTACCTCCTTACAGTCCGGATTTGAACCCCATCGAACCGAAATGGGCTGAAGTCAAAGCGATAAGAAGACGAGAAAGGTGTTCAATTGATGAACTGTTTATGACGCATGTAAAATATGTCTAATTATTTTGATTTAGCTATAGTTAAGCAGAGAATCTACCGTGGTAATGTCTCTTTGTTGATTGGTGGAGTGGGCAATGAACGATGATGATGACTGTGAAAAATATCGAGTCTCAAAAGTCATCATCATAGACATTGCTCAACCAATAGGGGGATTATCAACGACTTCATACGAAAAACTTAGAACATATTTTTCAAAAACATCGGTCTCCTCTTACGAGATTGCTGAATTTTCGCCGGGCACTGGAATCAGTGCTGCGCGTTCTTCGGCCTCGGCATAATCACCCGCAAACCATTCGTAATGAACTTCTGTGATAATTGAAGCTGGCGGTTCTTTGTTTTCAATAACAATTAATTGTATGGTATCTGGTAATTGGGCTAGTGAATGCCAGAATCCGGCTTCGACACCCGCGGAAATTGGTTCGTCTGAGCCCGATACCTTGGCCGCCTCTTTCTTCTTGTAACTGGTCAGTGGCGAGTCGATTACCACTATCAGGGTGCGGTCGCCCATTGTTAACACAGTACTTTAAGAGTCCAATGATAAAGGCCGAATAGAGTATTGCTCAAACCCCCTTGCCGTGTGACTGCCGAGGTTGACCGTCAACAACAATGTCGTATTCTTTCTCATCAAAGGAAACTCGAGGCTTGGAACTCCATTTCCACTCGGTCAAAATTGCTTCTATCTCTCTGTAAAAGTCAGTCAGTGATTGGGAAGACAGTCCTTCCCATTCCAGTTTTGTTTGGTTGCTTTCGGTAAGCGATTTTTGGAGATCTCTTTGGAGCTTATGCAGTTCCCCCCATCTTTGGAAATCAGTATACTCAGCGTCTCTTTCGGCCCGGTACTCGAGCTTTTTTTCGAGGTGTTCTGCGGTGTGGGTAAGTAGAGGCGTCAAGTTACGGGTGAGATTTCCCTGTAGAATAGTAAGTTCGGTCTGAGCATTGTTTTTTTCTTGTTCCAGCTCTACTTTTCTTTGGTCGAGACTACCAATTGCTTTTTGGAGGTCAGCTAGATACGCATGAATCTTTGCAGCTTCCGCTGTTGCAGAACGCCGAATTTCATCGCTGTTCATCAGCATCTGCGTTCTTTCACTGTGGTAATGATGGAGAGTTATATTTTGTCCTCAGAGAGAGCAAGGAACCTCTTGAAGAGACTCAAAGTAGTGAGCTCCTTCCGTAAGAAAGTCCAACCGTCTTAGGTCGGAGTGGTATCGTTCTTCGAGCAGGCTATATCTCAATTGGATTTCAGTCACACCCAACAATTGAGATTCAGCTTTTAACATAAGCGCTGTTGCTACCTGCATTTCCTCGTGTAAACAGGAAATATTGGCTGTTGCTTTTTCGACCTCTTCGGTCAATCTCGCAATCATATCATCAAGCTCATCGTCATATTCCGGATCAGACTGGAGGCTTTCCGAACTAGCTCCAAAGCGTTCTTCAAGCGGCTGAAGCATCTCTTGCACAACCTCAAGTTTCGCTTGCAGCCGTGCTTTTATGATTTCAGTTTTTTCCTCGGTTACAATTCCAGCATCGTCTATGCCAGTGAGAATATACGAGAACATGCGTTTTCGAGCGGTATCGTCAAAACTGGCGCGACCAGTTACTGGCGAGTATTCGTCGATGATGGATACTTCATCAACTAGGAATAGGGGCGCAAGTGTACGGATAGAAAGACGTTGCGTTGCGCCACGAGCATTCTTGCGCAACTTAGCCTCCTTAATTCCTGCGAATGGGAAAAGTATTGAGGTAACGTCAGGTCTCTGACTCTTGCCTTTACGGACAGGTGCTATCGTCTCGCCTTTTCCATCAATGCCGCGGATTGGGAAGTAATGAGCCACTAGTTTGCCGCCATCCAACGCACGAGTTAGGGTTAGCACCTCGTTTTTGGAATTTTCAAACTCAACAAAAAGATGTGTGTAAGAGATTGCCTCTTTAGGCTTTTTTTTTAAGCTTTTCAGCACCAAGGATATAGTCTAAGCAGCTAATAAGATAGCTTTTTCCGGTTTCCGATTCCCCCGCCAGAATGTTCGCGCCACTATCGAAATCCACATAAGCATCTTGAACGCCACTTCCGCGCAAAAGAATTTTTCTTATCCTAAGCATTTTCACAATTCCAATAAGTCTATTGCGGTCAATCGGTCAAATTCAGAGCCCCATCGGCCCACATTTT
The DNA here is from genome assembly GCF_963894935.1 of Xenorhabdus sp. PB61.4. Taxonomy (NCBI): domain Bacteria; kingdom Pseudomonadati; phylum Pseudomonadota; class Gammaproteobacteria; order Enterobacterales; family Morganellaceae; genus Xenorhabdus; species Xenorhabdus sp. PB61.4. The sequence continues at coordinate 1,969 of NZ_CAWQJR010000011.1, read as the reverse complement.
GTGTCATAAATGAAGCAAGCTCGTCATTTGAGAAGTGACGAAACTGTTTTGTTACCCATAAGGCTCGTTCTGCAAGCTCATTTGCATAAGGGGACGCTAAGAGCTGCACAAACCTTCCAGTTAACTCGGAAGCCTGATACAGAATTCCTTCGGGAGAAAAGACAGCCTCGATCAATTCCCTCGAGAGCATCAAATTAAGCCCTGCTTGTATTGAACTACGCTTCACAAGAAGCTCTGCCCCCCGATGAGGAACCGCTGGGTGAAGACTCTTAGGCCCACCTTGTACGTCGCTGGTATGCACAAGGAGGTAGTCATAAGATACGATTCTTTGTAGAACCATAGCCATATTACCAGCTGCGTATAATATGAAGAGTGCACGAAAACCATACTCTAAGGGTGAGTTAAAAGGCCTTTCTTCAAAGTGTCTCTCTATTTCTGAAATTTCAATTATGGGTTGCACCAGTCAATCACCTTATCGTTGGCCAATTGATGGCAAATCCCTTCACGGTCTTTACTCGTGACGTGAACAGCAAGCGGATGCGCACCAAGTTGTAAAGTTTGTGCAGCCTTTACAGTACTTTTCAGACGGACTAATGGCGTCCCTTCGTGATCTGAGTATGTGTAATACAGCCCATCATTAAATTCACCCAGCAAGGTATTAAAAAATGTTTGATTAGCCATTTGATCTCTAGCAAGCTCCTTCAACCCTTCCGCACAATAAAAGGTAATTCGAGAACGTTCGAAAAGTTTTACATGGCTAATACTGTTTTCAAAATCAGAGAAAGTCCGAACTGGGTTTGCTATATCATTGCTAATGACGGTGTAAATCTGCTGAATATATACGGTTTCTATAGGATCGACTGCTGATGGAGGGGCTTCGGACGGATCGCGTTCAATTAAAGGTGCGCCAAAGATCGTGAGATGAAATGAGGTTTTTCTATGTTCTTCGAGTAAATCATGTGGCTGCTTTGCACGAAAAATACTGAAATCAAATGTTTCGATGTAGCTTCGGAGCTCGATTGTCAGGGGGATATCATGTTTTGATGTGATCGCTTTGGCATAAGTCGTCCACCCGGAAAGAATTGCCTGTTTGAGTTTTTCTGGAGCGTCAAGAAGATCTTGAAATGGTGATGTGACACCTTTGTGTGTAACAAAATAGTATTCTTCAGGTGCTGTGTAGTCCCCGGAAAAAGTATAAAAAATAACTTTTGCGATTTCGACACCAGCCTTTGGAAGCCCTAGATTGGCATCATAATGCTTGCATTGATACAGGTACCATCGTCGAGGTAAAACATCTACTGGGTCAAGCCATACAACTATGTCCCGTCCCTTATCCCCAACACCGCCACGCTGCTGTACTTCATTTACATATTGCTGCTTGGCAAGGTAATCAGATGCCCATTCGAGTGTGAAACGTTCAAATTCGGCGGCACTGAATTGCGCCAGACGCACAAGAGGTGCGATAGGTAGCCCTACACCCAACCCAAGCAACCGAGCATTAGCGCCCGGCCAGGGGGTAGGCACAGATAATTCGCTAAGCGTAGAGCCAAGACCCTGTTTTATTTCTTCTACCACCATAACCGGATTTCAGACGCCCGCCTATAGATACACCTAGACCATAGAGAAAATTTCCAATTACCACATTTTCATACAGTTTCACGGATATCCTTCCTTTAAATGAGGCTTTTTCACATCAGGTGGGAAATTCATCCCTTCATAGAATCCCTACATTCGCGTTGCTCCAAGGGTGCACCATTGAGTTTGACTGACCAATAAAATGCTAAACTCCCTGATTTATCAAGATAAAAATTTAATTCGATGGAAATTGGTAGAGGTGAGAAGACGAAGGGAAACCGCACTAGTACTACAGTCGTGACTCATCTTGTGTCATGATGGTTATCTTCTCTATTCTACTCCCAAGAGAGGTCCTATGACTTCACCTGTCAACCCCTGGGAACAGGAGCTACTG
>NZ_CAWQJR010000010.1:0-14547 GCF_963894935.1 Xenorhabdus sp. PB61.4 | reverse complement strand
TCTAATTTCAGACATTGTTTTTATTTAAAGTTAAATCAATATTAAATTATCTATTTCAAGACTAATAAACCAAAAAGAAAAAACAATGAAATTTAACTCTCTAGTTTATATGCTTTCATATAATTATATTCTAACCACCCCTCCTTTTTACAACTCTCTGAATTTATAAAAAAACCAATAAAAATAAATTATCAACCGATAAAAAAAAGATATTTGAAACAACAAAATAAAAAAGTGAACTTATAACCTCCACCTCTTCTAAAACATTAAAATTTAATTGAGGAAAATCCATGAATAAGATAATAATTTTCATTGTATCGTTTTTATTAGGATTACAAATATCTTTTGCTGAAATTAGTTCAGAACAATATAAATCAGATCAAGATATAGCGGAAAAATTAACCCAAAGATATAATGACACTAGAAAGGATTGTGGAAGTAAAGACCTACCGGCATTTTTATGCTCTGGTATAATATTAAGAGGAACAAAACATTCAGATCAATATCGCGCATGGGATCCAAGCCCTCACTCAAGACAATCAGGAGGAGTTTCATTCTCTTATTTAAGAACAGATTCTAAGCTTTTTACATTAGATGCAGATTATCAAAATGGTTTTATTTTTTCTCCATACCTCAAACTTTTTGGTAAGACTAAACCTGAAGTTCTTTGCTATTTCCCCACAGATGCTGACTCTTTTGATAGAACTGGAAAAGGCTGTGGACAATTTCGCGATTCCCCACAAAGTAAACCTTGTCAATTGCAAGGAATTACTACAGCAAAACAATGGATAGAACATTATCATCGTGGTCTTAGTGATAAAACATACCAGTGTGGCTTTGACGTTCGCATGAAGCCAGGAAGAAATCCGGCAGATGCATTCATACAAGGAGTTCAAGCTCGCTTGCAACTTTCATTCAAGACAAATAATGAATTTATTTTAGCAACTTGGCCTCAACATATTCCTTATGAATTACCTATTGAAGCCTTTTTTTATCTTTCAGAAGGATTAAAAGGTGCCCAGTATGATCAAAAAGACTTCTATAAAGATACAGGAAAAATAATACCAATTATAAAAATAGAATTGCCTTCCGATTATACGAAAGAGGCTACTTTTACATATAGCCAAGAGGATCAGGTTGTTCACGATTAGATTCCAAACTAAACACTTAACTAGAAGTAATTTTTAAACGTGGCTATTTACAAATAGTTGTATATTTAAATTGTAAATAGCCACGATACAAATATTGAATAAAATACTGTCAAAAAGTAGAATCATTGAAGGATTTCACCATAATAAAAAATTATACTTTTCACTCTTAAACTAATTTTTATTAAAATGCCAAACTCTAATTTAACATTCATTCCTATATCAAAATTAAATATCAAGTTATTAAACTCCATCAATACTAAATGCGATGAACTCATTAAATTACTGCATAACTGTGTCGAAAATGGTGCATCTATCGGATTTATTTCACCATTGGGAGTGAATGAGGCGGCGCAATATTGGCAAGATGTCGAAACAGATGTTGTATCTGGTCATCGCTTGCTATTAGTGGCAATAGAAGGTGACAAAATCGCTGGCTCGGTACAACTTAGCCTTTGCAGAAAAAATAATGGGAAACATCGAGCTGATATAGAAAAACTAATGGTACACACAGCCTATCGCCGGCGTGGAATTGGCAATATGTTAATGGAAGAACTGGAACGTGTGGCAAAGCGGCATCAACGTAGTTTATTGATACTGGATACCCGCACAAATGATCCCGCTTCTGTCCTTTATCGAAAATGTGGCTTTGTTGAAGTCGGACAAATTCCGAATTATGTCATTAATGATAAAGGTGAATTCTCAGGAACAACCTATTTCTATAAAATGATTTGAGATTTTTTGGCTATTAGAAAAATGAAAAAGCCCCGAGTTTAAAACTCAGGGCTTATAAATTCTGGCGGTGCGGACGGGACTCGAACCCGCGACCCCCGGCGTGACAGGCCGGTATTCTAACCAACTGAACTACCGCACCGCTATGGTGTTCTGGTTGAGAACGGAGTGGATAATACGAGCCCCGGCTCAATACGTCAATCGATTTTTGTAATAAAATAGCGCGCTTGGGTAGTTTTTCACCTTAACGGTAAATTTATTGTCATTTAGCACTGTTCCCGTCAGTGTAATTGTTCAGGTTTCGTCCTCCACAGGCAACTTCCCCCTTTCTTCTCCACTAAATCTAAACGGGACTCATGCTGAAGCAATTCCTCATCAGAGGCGTAAATTACTTTCAGCCCTGCCTGTGGGCGGGTAATTTTTTGAATTTCCGCAACCTGTGCATTGTTGGATGCTTCCCCTTCCATCGAAAAAGCCAGCGATGTCTGACCACCAGTCATTGCCAGATAGACATCAGCCAAAATCTCGGCATCGAGTAATGCTCCGTGGAGAGTTCGTTTGGCGTTATCAATATGGTAACGATCACACAGCGCATCAAGGTTATTACGCTTACCGGGGAAAAGCTTCCTTGCCATCATCAGGCTATCGGTAATTGTACAAAATTCAGCAGTTGGCGGAATCCCTCGATTCAGTTTGTTGAATTCATAATCCATAAAACCGATATCAAACGTTGCGTTATGGATGATCAACTCAGCGCCACGGATAAATTCAATAAATTCATCGGCTATATCAGCAAATACGGGTTTATCCTGCAAAAATTCATCGCTAATGCCATGTACTTCAAAGGCTTCCGGGTCAACCAGACGATCCGGCTTGATATAAAGGTGAAAATGACGCCCTGTCAGACGACGGTTAATCACTTCCACCGCGCCGACTTCAATGATGTTATGCCCCTCGTAGTGAACTCCCAGTTTATTCATACCGGTTGTTTCAGTATCAAGGACGATTTGACGGGTAATTGCAGTGCTCATAGTGTTTTTTTGTGTCAGACTTAGAGTTTTGAATAAAGATGATATAGGAAGAGTCTACCAAATATGAATAAACAGGTAGAAATTTTCACCGATGGTTCCTGCCTCGGTAATCCGGGTCCCGGCGGATATGGTGTTTTACTTCGTTATAAACAAAAGGAAAAAACCTTAAATAAAGGTTATTTCCGTACAACCAATAACCGGATGGAGCTGATGGCTGCTATTGCTGCGCTGGAAGCCCTTAAAGAGCCATGCTCAATCACTCTTACCACTGACAGCCAATATGTTCGTCAGGGAATTACCCAGTGGATACATAACTGGAAAAAACGGGGCTGGAAAAAAGCTGATAAATCCCCGGTGATCAATGTTGATCTGTGGCAACGGCTGGATAAAGCCATTTCTCCCCACGAAATCGAATGGCATTGGGTCAAGGGGCATACCGGTCATCGTGAAAACGAATTGTGTGATGAACTTGCCCGTGCAGCGGCTAACGCCCCGACCCAAACCGACAGTGGCTATATTGAATAAAGCCACGCACTTCGTCTTTCAAAAGCTAATCGCGCTGATGAGAATTTTTCACGACGCCCAGTGCATTACTGAATTTCGGTTTCAACAATCTTGCCCGCATGGGATTGAGAGTCAGAGGTATTGTCCGCTTGCGGGCAATAATCACATTCAGGCAGCCAAATATTGATGACGAAGGTTCATGCGCATTATTGATACTCTTCCACGGTAAAATATGGAAGTTAGCATGATGAAGGACTTCATAATTCAGCAGGCGAAGCCAATCCAACTGGCGCAGTCTGGAAAACATCTGGGTTCGATAACACTGCCTGCGGCATACAACTGAAATCGTCTTTCTCAAACCCAACAGACTGATCGGGTTAAAGCCAGAGATAATGAGCCAGCCATCATCAATCATGATCCTATCCACTTCTCTAAGCAGCCAGTGAGGATCAACACTATAAGTCAGCATATGCGCCAGTAAACAGGCATCAACAGACTTAGCCTCAAAAGGGAGATAATGAGGATCGGCAATCACATTCATGCTTTCACCTTTCAGTCCCACATTAACCTGATGGCTGATTAGGCACGAGCGGCTGTCAATTTCTACACTTAAATTACCGATTTTCACTAAATGAAAACCAAAAATTTTCGGCCACCACGGTTCCAATTGCTGTTCCAAAGCGACACGGTAATACTCACCCCATGGTAATTCAGCCCAGGAAGCAGGCAGGGTTATTTGTTTGATTGCACGTGCTGATTGCATGTCATCTTCCTTCCAACCTACTATACTCTCCGTCTTTCAAGTTGCCTCTTTGTTGGTGGCGCTCACTTACCTCCACGACGCATCTTGAAACCCATTAAGAATAAAATCGATTGCTAAACGAGGCATATCATGAAGCTTATCAGGCTCCCAGCCCTTTCAGATAACTACATTTGGTTACTTTGTGACGAGAACAAGCATTGTGTCATTATCGATCCCGCTGAATCACAACCTGTTATGGATACTTTAGCAGCTAACCAACTTATTCCCATTGCTATCCTGTTGACACACCATCATCACGATCACGTTGGCGGTGTTGCCGGGCTACTTAAGCAATATCCAACATTACCTGTATATGGCCCGGAAGAGACCCAAAGTAAAGGGGCAACTCACGTTGTTCATGAAAATGATCTTATTGTGACAGGTAATTTTTCTTTTCAGGTTATTGCTCTACCGGGCCATACCCTTGGACATATTGCTTTCTATCAGGCTCCTTATCTATTTTGTGGAGATACCTTGTTTTCGGCGGGTTGTGGCAGGCTCTTCGAAGGTACCGCTGAGCAGATGTTTTCTTCCCTTGAGAAAATTGCCTCGCTGCCTGATGAAACGTTGATCTGTTGCGCCCATGAATATACTGCCGCGAATATGAAATTTGCGCTGGCTGTATTACCTGAAAATCAGGCTATTAGCGATTATCATAAGAAAATTATCGAGTTACGTGGAAAAGATCAGGCAACAGTTCCTACCACATTGAAAATAGAGAAAAAAATTAACGTTTTTCTAAATTGTCACGATATTGATTTACAAAAAAATATCGGTATTAAACCTAATTCAATACCACTTTCTTCTGTTTTTCAGCAATTAAGGGCTTATAAAGATCGATTTTGACTTTTTCGGGTTGTCTTCTGCTTAATAGGTCAGTATGATTGCTCACCTTTTAGGCAAACATCAAAGCAGAATATGAAGACAAAAGCGATCCTATTCGCATCTGTCTTGCTTGCCGGGTGTCAGTCGGGGCTACAACCAAAGTCCCCTTCCCAGCAGCATACACAGAAGATGTCTTCGACGAATCAGAAAACAAACGGTATTGCAGTACCAGAGGAAACTGCAAACTGGAAGGAGAGTCCGACAGCTCAACAAGATTTGTGGGGACATATCCGTGATGAGTTGAAGATGGAAATTCCTGATAATAACAGGGTGCGTGAACAGCAGAATTATTACCTGAAACACAAGAGTTATCTCCAAAATGTGGCGTTACGCTCGGAACCATATATGTATTGGATCGTTGAGCAAATTGATCAGCGAAATATACCTATGGAAGTGGCCTTGCTTCCCATAGTGGAGAGTGCTTTTAATCCTCATGCGACATCTTACGCCAACGCGGTTGGCTTATGGCAGATTATTCCCAGCACAGGCCGGCATTATGGTCTGACGCAGGATAAATGGTACGATGCGCGTCGTGATGTTGCGGCATCCACAACTGCTGCCCTGAATATGCTTGAGCGTTTGAATGTCCGTTTTAACGGGGATTGGTTACTCACTATAGCGGCTTATAACAGTGGTGAAGGCCGCGTTGCACGGGCAATCAGAGAAAATCAGTCTAAGGGGAAACCAACAGATTTTTGGTCATTGGAGTTGCCACGTGAAACGATGCATTACGTTCCTAAGATACTGGCACTCAGTAATGTCATTCGTCAAAACGAAAAATATGGCTTTACATTACCGAAACCCAATATTCAGCAGGCACTTGCCAAAGTTGAGGTAGGGCAGCAAATCACGCTATCACAGGCTGCTGAGTTGTCCGGGCTTTCCCTGACCTCCATGAAAGCTTATAACCCCGGCTATAAACAGGGCATGACCTCTCCTCATGGGCCGCATTACATTATGTTGCCAAAGGAGAATGCTGGTCAGCTTAAACACTCACTGGCAGATAAGAGTGTGTTGAAAGAGATTAGTCTGGCCGTTGCGAAAAATCTTCGTCAGTTACATCAACAAAGTCATTACACCGTTCGTTCAGGTGATACCTTATCTGCTATTGCAAAGCGATTTAAGACATCTCACTATCAACTACAGAAATTGAACGGTCTGAAGACTGCTGACAGGCTCAAAATCGGGCAGGTTCTGAAGGTGAATATCAGTGAACCGATTAAATATCAGGTTCGCAAAGGGGATTCTTTTACCAGCATTGCTAAACGGCATGGTGTAAATCTTAATGATCTGATGAACTGGAATAAGGGCATCAAGCTCAAAGATATGAAACCGGGTCTGGCGCTAACGCTGTATCTGAACTGATTTCAATTCCAACCTATACATCCGATATACCCAATGGATTTCGAGTTGCATCGCGGCGGCAAGGGAGTAAACCCCCAGGAGCATAGATAACCGTATATTTATAAAAACGGTGACTGGGGTGAGCGAGCGCAGCCAACAAAGAGGCAGCTTGAAAGACGAAGGGTATAGATATCGCTCCCTGATCGAAAGACTGGGAGCGATTCTTTTTTGAGATATATTCAGCTATACACAATGGATTTCAAGATGCATCGCGGCGGCAAGGGAACGCATCCCCGGGAGCATAGATGACTATGTGACTGGGGTGAGCGAGCGCAGCCAACAAAGAGGCAACTTGAAAGACGAAGTGTATAACCTCAAAACCAATAAAGGAATACTATATTGTCATCATCTGATTTCGATAAAAATAATGTCCCAGATAGCTTTCAGGAAGTATACAGACAATTATTGCTCCCTGCTGGTTTCCGCCTGAATACCCCACCCAGCAAAGAAAATGAAAGCCATGATTATGAAGCAATGCGATTCATACTGAATGGAAAATTAATCCTTTTTCGTCAGGCTAAAATCACGCCACGTAAAATAGGTCAATTTGTTACATTATGGAAAAGGCCTTCTCCTAATGCAGAAATAATGCCATTAGACGCCATAGATAATATTGATTTTTGCCTGATAGCCACTTTCACAGAGGATAAAAAAGGTATTTTTCTATTTGATTCAGATGTTCTGTTCAGGAAAGGTGTATTTTCTTCTGCAACGAAAGAGGGGAAAAGAGCTATTCGAGTATACCCTTTCTGGGATTTCCCCAATTCTAAACAGGCAATTCAAACCCAAAAATGGCAGTCATCTTATTTTATCAACTTAGATAATCCATTAGCTGCAATTGAGAAATTAAAGAATATATTATCCAATTAAAAAAGTAACTAAGGTATATTATTAAAATATAAAAATCATTTGAAATAACGATTCAACTTAGGTATACCAGTATTCTTCCCCAAATAAGGATGTCATGCATGTATAAAAATGGTTATTTTGTTACAGCAGAAATTAGAGCTAAAGAAAATACAGATCTTAATGTCGTTATCAGAGAGTTAAAAGTCTTACAAGAAAAAACACTGTCAGAACCGGAATGTGAAATATTCTTCATTCACCAATCAAACGAAAACCCAAACACATTTATCATGTGGGAAAAATTCACCAGCCCGGATGCGTTAAAAAAACATTTTGAATATGACCATACCAAGTATTATCTATCACTCGACTTAACAGAAGTTATTCAGGTTTTTACTACCGATACGATTTAACTATACACAATGGATTTCAAGATGCATCGCGGCAGCAAGAGAGAGACAACTTGAAAGACGAAGTGTATACATTCAAATACTCTACACTGCTAATATTATATAAGGAGTCTCTCATGGTTACTCGAATAAACTATTCCAGCCTCCCACAAGTGAAAGGCCCTTATGTACATGCGGTAAAACATCAAGGCTTGCTGTATATTTCAGGGCTGACCGCACTGGGTACAGAGTCACAACAGCATGGTGTTGAAGCACAGACTCTGACTATTCTCCAGCAAATATCATCCATTCTTGAACAAGAAAAATGTCACAAATCTGATCTCATTAAATTTACGATCTTCGTCAAGGATATCAACCAGCTCCCTCTTATCCGTCCTTTATTATTTAACTTCTGTGAAGGAAGTTTACCAGCGTGTTCTCTGGTAGAAATATCAAATCTAATTCATCAGGATTTGCAGATAGAAATTGAATCAATTGTAGCTATCAGAGACTGATTCATATTAAGCAGGCAGTAAGTAGATAATCGGTTTATATTTACTATGCTGCCTTGTTGTGAAACACAGCAAGACAGCATATTTGTGTAATCTAGTTTAAGTTCTCAGCCCTCTGCCGGATTCAATTAAATACCAAGCCAGTAGGTAAAACCCAAGTATAAATACGCCCAGCATACCCAGTGTCATAGCCAGAGAGACATCCGCAATACCGAGGAAACCATAACGGAACCCACTGATCATATATACGATTGGGTTTAGCTTCGAGACCATCTGCCAAAATTCCGGCAACAGCGTCAGAGAATAAAAGACACCGCCCAAATAGGTCAGCGGAGTCAGAATAAACGTTGGAATGATACTAATATCATCAAATGTTTTCGCAAAAATGGCATTCAGTAATCCAGCCAATGCAAATAAGATTGATGTTGCTAACAGAGTTATTACCACCATTCCCCATGAGTGAATCTCTAATGGCACGAAAAACAGGGAAACCAGCGTCACCAAAATACCGACACACACACCACGGGCTACACCACCACCGACAAATCCGGCAATAATCACATGAGTCGGTACAGGAGCAACCAAAATTTCCTCAATACTGCGCTGGAATTTACCACTAAAGAAAGAAGAGGAAACATTTGCATATGAGTTAGTGATCACAGACATCATAATCAGCCCGGGAACAATAAACTGCATATATGTGAATCCCCCCATTTCACCAATACGGGAACCGACTAAGTTACCGAAAATAACAAAATAGAGAGACATGGTAATCACAGGAGGCAATAGGGTTTGCACCCAAATTCGACCAAAGCGAGTAATTTCCTTAATCCAGATGGTTTTCAATGCCACCCAATAAAGTTGGATCATGAGCGAGCTCCTTGGCTATTATTTGTCAACCCAACAAATAGTTCTTCCAAACGATTCGCCTTGTTGCGCATACTGTTAATCTGAATACCCTGCGTACTTAATTGGGAGAAAACATCATTTAGTCCCTGCCCTCGTTTCACATCCACTTCTAGCGTAGCTGTGTCAACCAAGCGATAGCTATAGCCTTCAAGCGTAGGCATGCTTCCTTCAGGCGCTAAATCGAGTAAAAATGTTTCTACCTCCAGTTGGCTGAGTAGATCTTTCATGCTGGTATTTTCCACCAGTTCACCATGCTGAATAATGCCAATATTACGGCAAAGCATTTCTGCTTCTTCCAGATAGTGAGTTGTCAGAATAATCGTGGTTCCTTGCTCATTAAGAGACTTCAGAAAGTCCCACATAGAGCGGCGCAGTTCGATATCAACACCCGCAGTCGGTTCATCCAGAATTAATAACTTTGGCTGATGCATCAAAGCGCGGGCGATCATCAGGCGGCGTTTCATTCCCCCTGACAGACGATTTGCCCGTTCATTACGTTTGCCCCAGAGATCGAGTTGTGACAGGTAGGTTTCCGCCCTGTTTTGTGCCACATTGCGTGGTACGCCGTAGTATCCCGCCTGATTCAGCACAATCTGAATCACAGTTTCAAATGGGTTAAAATTAAATTCCTGCGGGACTAACCCCAGTTGCCGTTTAGCATTGACTAAATCCGTATCAATATCGTAACCGAATACATTAACCTTACCGCTGCTTTTATTGACCAGCGAACTAATAATGCCGATAGTCGTTGATTTCCCGGCACCATTTGGTCCCAACAGCGCGTAAAAATCGCCGGTTTCCACTCGCAGATCAATCCCACGCAGCGCTTTTACTCCACCGTTATAGGTCTTCGTAAGCTGCGTCAATTCCAATGCATAAGCCATAAGTAAACAACACCTTTATTTTTCTGCTATTTTTTGAGTGCAAGGACAGATTATGCCATTCTTTTCCCTGCACTTCTTTTCAATGATAGGGATCAACTCAAAAACATTACTCAATTAAATATTAAATTCTCAATTAATGTTGTATATGATTCTATCTCAAAAATGTTGCCAGGCTATTAGTCATGATGAGAAAAATTGAAGAGCTGTTTGCCCGGAACAAGCAGTGGTCAGAGTCTGTAAATGAAGAAAATCCTCATTTCTTCAAGGAATTATCAAAAGCACAAAAGCCACACTTTCTATGGATAGGCTGTTCTGATAGCCGTGTGCCTGCTGAAAAACTGATTGATGCTGCACCGGGTGATCTTTTCGTTCACCGGAATGTTGCAAATCTAGTTATACACACCGATTTAAATTGTTTATCTGTTGTGCAGTATGCTGTCGATGTTTTACAGGTTGAACATATAATCATCTGTGGTCATTACGGATGCGGTGGTATTGAAGCAGCAGTAAACGGAACTGAATTAGGTTTAATCAATAACTGGCTGCTCCATATTCGTGATTTGTGGTACAAACACAGCTCAATGCTTGGTGAATTGCCACCTAATGATCGACTGAATCGCCTGTGTGAGCTGAATGTGATTGAACAGGTTTATAACCTTGGTCATTCAACCATTATGCAATCCGCGTGGAAACGTGGACAAAAGGTCATGATACATGGCTGGGTATATGGTTTGAAAGATGGCGAACTGCATGATTTGGATATTACCGCAGACAGCCGTGAAAAACTGGAGCTTAATTACCGTCAGGCTATCTCTAAGCTGGCTCGTAAAAAATAACAAGTTCCCGTAAAAATAAATGGCAGCAAAAAGGCTGCCATTTATTTACTACACCGGTACCTGTTTGCATTATTGCAAAAATTTACTCTTCCAGCAGAGTAACATGGCCGATATAAGGCAGATGACGATAGCGCTGAGCATAATCAATGCCATAACCCACCACGAATTTGTCTTCAATTGAGTAACCGATCCACTCAACAGGCACATCAACTTCGCGGCGGGATGGTTTGTTCAGTAACGTACAAATTGCCAGAGAATTTGGTTCACGAAGAGACAGAATCTCACGGATTTTATTCAGTGTATTCCCGGAGTCGATAATATCTTCAACGATTAACACATCTTTACCACGAATATCTTCATCCAGATCCTTCAGGATCTTCACATCGCGGGTAGAATCCATTCCATTGCCGTAGCTGGATGCGGTCATAAAATCCACTTCATGAGAAACCTGAATTTCACGGCACAAATCTGCCATGAAAATAAACGATCCTCTCAGCAGGCCAACCAATACCAGCTCACGATCGCTATTGCGATAATGTTCTGTAATCTGTTGCCCTAATTCAGCAATACGTTGTTTAACCTCCTGCTCGGAGATCATCACTTCTACAATATGTTTCAATTTCACATACCTATTTGTTTTAAAACAATAAACCCATCTTTAATTATGTGATAAATCACCAATATTGATACACCGAGTGATATACAGTTAGTCGCACGAAGACGGACACATAAGAAAACATGAGAACAAAATATTTACGGAGTATACCAGAAGGAATCGATTGCGGTAAAAGAAGAAGCCAGACCTAGTACTCCAGCCGCAGCCCGCATTGTGTCATGATGGCCTTCTTCCCTTCTTTCTAACACTGAGGAAGTGTCACATCAATTACGTAGGCTCAGCGCATCGAAATACCAACGAACACATTGGGCAATGATATCTGCGGGACAGTGGAAAGGGAATTGTTTGAACGTGTTCTGTGCTCACTCAAAAATAGGCCGCATAATGAGCGGCCTATCTTACTAATGTGTTCTCATCCCGGCACTGTACATTAATAATTTAAACAGTGTGGCGACAATCCCCAGACTTAAGACACTTGCTAACCAGATAGTTATCATCCACCCCAGTTTCTTATACCAACGGGAGTCATTCCGATTTTCTATCAGAGGTAAATGAAGATTAGTGATAGCTTTCACCTGATTTAACTTTTCCTCGAAAGACATAATAACTCCAACTTGTGTAACCTAAGACTACAGGAATAATTAATAACCCACCCACTAACATAAACCCTTGGCTTTGTGGTGGAGAAGCGGCATCCCAGATAGAAACAGACGGTGGAATAATATTAGGCCACAGGCTGATACCTAAACCGGAGAAGCCTAAAAATATCAATAACAAGGTCAGGAAAAATGGCGCGTAGTTACCATAGTTATAGGCACTACGAACAAGGCACCATGTGCTGGCTAAAACTAATAATGGAACCGGCAGCAAGAAGTAGAGATTAGGTAAACTGAACCAGCGCAAAGCAATATCTGCATGTGCCAAAGGTGTCCAGATACTAATGACAGCAATGACAGCCAATAAAGCGAGGGCTAAATAAACAGTCAACGAGCACATCTTACGATGCAACCGGTATTCAGTTTTCATTATTAACCATGAGCTGCCTAATAAAGCATAAGCAATAATCAACCCAAAACCACAAAATAGCGGAAATGGCGCAAGCCATGAGAGTGCTGAACCACTAAAATGACGGCCTGTTATCTCAAAGCCATTAATCACCGCACCAACAGTAATCCCCTGGCAAAATGTCGCTAACAGTGAACCACCGATAAAAGCGCGATCCCAGAAAGCGCGGTGTTCAGGCAGTGCTTTGAAGCGGAATTCAAAAGCAACTCCGCGGAAAATAAGCCCGACTAGCATCAGTGTCAGCGGAATGGTTAATGCATCTATAATAACGGAATAAGCCAGTGGAAAAGCGCCATATAGCGCAGCACCACCCAATACCAGCCACGTTTCATTCCCATCCCATACAGGGGCGACAGTATTAACCATCACATTCCGTTCGGTAGGATCTTTGGTAAAAGGCAATATGATCCCGATACCCAAATCAAAGCCATCAGCAACAATGTACATCAGTGTGGCGAAGATAATGATGACAAACCAGATAATAGAAAGATCAATACCCATTCTGTTTTTCTCCACTAATCGGTTGCTGCATTTCAGAATGACTTGGAGATGCTATTTCTTCAGGCCCCTGTTTCACCAGACGCATCATATAAAAGTACCCAATGCCGAAAACAGAAAAATAGACCAGAATAAAGAGCAATAAACTTAAGCTCATTTGCATATCGCCGTGCGCTGAAACAGCATCTTTTGTACGCTGTAACCCATAGACCACCCACGGTTGTCGGCCAATTTCAGTCGTAAACCAACCTGCGAGAATAGCGATTAAGCCAGAAGGCCCCATCAGAAGAACAAAACGTAAAAAAGCACGGGAGCGGTATATTTTCTGTTTTCTCCGCAGTAAAACACCTGCGACCCCTAATAAAATCATTAGCATACCGAGACCTGCCATGATTCGGAATGACCAGAAAATAATGGTCGCGTTAGGCCTGTCTTCGGGAGGGAAAGACTTAAGAGCGGGAATTTGTTTTTCCAGACTGTGGGTCAGGATAAGGCTACCCAAGTAAGGAACTTCCAGTGCATATTTGGTTTTCTCTTCATTCATATCTGGTATACCAAATAAGATCAGTGGAGTTGCTTCACCTGATGTATTACTCCAATGTCCTTCAATAGCCGCAATTTTTGCTGGCTGATGTTCAAGGGTATTCAGTCCATGAGCATCACCGATAACCGCCTGAATGGGAGCAATAATTAAAATTAGCCATAACGCCATAGAAAGCATTTTACGTACAGGGGCGGTGTCTTTTCCACGAAGCAGTAGCCAGACCGCACACGCCGCGATAAACAGGGCACTGGCAAGGAACGCACCGACAGACATGTGTAATAGGCGATAAGGAAATGAAGGATTAAATATTATCTGTAACCAGTTATCAGGAATAACAATACCATTTTCGATGTGATATCCCTGAGGTGTTTGCATCCAGCTGTTTGAAGAGAGGATCCAGAAGGTAGAAATAATAGTTCCTACTGCCACCATGCAAGTGGCAAAAAAGTGCAGTTTTCTACCGACCTTATTCCAGCCAAATAACATAATGCCGAGGAAGCCAGCCTCAAGAAAGAAGGCAGTAAGCACTTCATAAGTCAATAACGGGCCTGTAATGCTGCCGGCAAATTGTGAGAACCCACTCCAGTTTGTGCCGAACTGATAGGCCATGACCAAACCAGAAACAACCCCCATTCCAAAGTTAACGGCAAAAATTTTTATCCAGAAGTGGTATAGCTTCAAATAACTTTCCTCTTTTGTTTTTAGCCATAAACCTTCTAGGATTGCAAGAAAACTGGCCAGGCCAATGGTTAAAGCCGGAAAGATAATATGAAATGATACAGTGAAAGCGAATTGGATCCTGGCAAGATGAAAAGCGTCTAGTCCGAACATAGCGCCTCCATCAGCATTAATATATGTGCGATGATATTTTTCATTATTTATTTTACCTTATTGTTAGTTTGTTTTTTAATAAAAACAAACCTCAATATTGAGGTTTTATAA
>NZ_CAWQJR010000009.1:0-14816 GCF_963894935.1 Xenorhabdus sp. PB61.4 | reverse complement strand
ATATAAGGTCATTTATCCTTCTGAAGAAAAATAATTAAAACAAACTCATTTGATGGATTAATCTTTTATATAAAAAGATTAATAAAATATGTTTTAAATTATTTCATATAAAAGGTGACATATGAAGAATGCCGCTCAAATTGTGGATGAGGCTTTAAATCAAGGGATTACTCTGTTTGTGGCTGATAACCGATTACAATATGAAACCAGCCGAGATAATATTCCTGAGGAATTATTAAATGAGTGGAAATACTATAGGCAAGATTTGATCGATTTCCTGCAACAACTCGATGCAAAAGAAGAAACACAAACATATCAATTGCAGGATATTCAGCGAAATCGCAATGCTGAGCATTATCCACTTTCATTTGCTCAGCAACGCTTGTGGTTTATCGATCAACTTACTGATGGCAGTCCTCAATACAACTGCCCCGGCTATCTGAGATTACGGGAAAAGCTCAATGTAAATGCCTTTAAGGCGGCGGTAAAAACATTACTCGAACGTCATGAAGCATTACGCACCTGCTTTAAGGTTATAGATAATGAACCACGGCAGGTTCTGGTGACTTCCTATGATTTACCTATCACTCAGCATGATTTGACGATGCTCTCTGAAAATGAGAAAGAACACCATATTCAACAATTCAGCAAAGAAGAGGATAACAAGGTTTTTAATCTTAGTGCTGATCTAATGTTACGTATTCGGCTAATAAAACGAGCTGAAAATGATTATGTCGTTCTCTATACCATCCACCATATTGCCTGTGATAGCTGGTCAATAGAAATCTTTATCCATGAACTTATCACATTATATCGGGCCTACTCTCAGGGGATGGCCAACCCGTTACCAGAACTAAAAATCCAATATAGTGATTATGCTCAGTGGCAACGAAACTGGCTGCAAGGGGATATTCTGGAAAAACAACTGGATTACTGGAATAACCAGTTATCAGGTATTTCTCCGTTGCATCGTTTTCCACTGGATAATCCACGGCCAGAACAACAGGGTTTCAAAGGGCTTCTTAAAGAACAACATATCTCAAAAGATCTGGCACAGGAGATCAAAGCGTTATGTCACCAACATGAAGTCACATTATTTATGTTTCTGGAGACTGCTTTTGCTGTCTTACTGAGCCGTTACAGTAATGAAAAAGATATTCTGGTCGGAACGCCACTTGCAGGAAGAACTCATCATGACATTGAACCTCTGATTGGTTTTTTTGTTAACTCTCTGGTGATCAGAACCGATTTATCCGGCCAGCCTACATTCAGTGAATTATTAAAGCGAAATAGTCGCACTATTCTCGATGCTTATGAACATCAGGATCTGCCATTTCAAATGTTGGTAGAGAAAATCAGTCCGGGAAGGAATCTAAATTATAACCCTGTGTTCCAAATTGCGTTTACGTTGGAAAATACCCAGCGGGATGGGACATTGGTGCGGGATAATAATATTGAGACCGAAGAACGTCTACTTTTGAAAACCCGGTTTGATTTAGAAATTCATATTTATGAAGAAGAGGGGGGGGGGTTGTCCCTTTTATGGGTTTATGACAGTAGTCTGTTCAACGATATTACTCTTGAAAGATTGCTTGCCAGTTATGAAACGCTGCTTACTAATATTGTCAGCGTGATGAAACCACGTGTCGGCTCAGAACTGATATATAAAGAACCTTCCGTTCATGATATTCCACTGCTAGCTGAAGCTGAAATACATACTTTATCCCAATGGAATGGGAGACAGGAATATAATCAGAATAGTGGCTGTTTTCATGAGTTATTTGAGAAACAAGCTGCCCGATATCCTGAAAAAACCGCCGTTGTTTTTGGCAGTGATTCATTGAGTTATCAGGAACTGAACCAACAGGCTAACCAGCTGGCACACTATCTGATAGCACAAAAGATTAAACCAGAAACATTAGTTGCACTCTGTATTCCCCGTTCAATACGCGCATTAGTTGCACTGCTGGGCGTCATTAAAGCGGGTGGTGCATATGTACCGTTAGATCTCGGTTATCCGGTATCCCGTCTCCAATATATGCTGGAACACAGCGAAGCAGAATTCATTCTGACAGAAACGAGTCTGATAGAAAAACTCCCGATTAGTCAGCAGAAAGTTGTCTGTTTGGATACCGAGGCAATACAGTCACAATTGCAGCAAATGCCTATCGACAATATTACTGAACGCCCATTCCCGCTGACGGAAAATAATCTGGCTTACGTTATTTATACATCCGGCTCTACCGGAAAACCGAAAGGCGTTATGTTGGAGCATAAAGGATGGGTCAATCTGGCACTGTCACAAGCGGAATTATTTGGTGTTGATACGCATAGCCGGGGATTACAGTTCGCGTCATGGAGCTTTGATGCCATGATTTTAGAAATATCTATGACACTGGCGTATGGCGCAACACTTTACTTAATTTCAGAAGCCCAGCAGCATTCTCCTGAATGTCTGGACGAAATCGTTGAAAAACATCAAATCACCCATGCTGTATTACCTCCGGCTTTACTGCCTTACCTGAACTTTAACAAATGGTGTTCTGTTTCAACCTTGCTTTTAGCGGGAGAAGCTGTACCTCCACAACTCTCTGTTCACTGGTCACAGAATAGGAGGCTGTTTAACGTATATGGCCCGACAGAGTGTACAGCCATCGTAACTTCAAGCTTATTAACTGATGAAAAAATTACAATCGGGAAACCGCTACCGAATATTCTTATGCGTATTCTTGATCCATCAGGTAATCAGGTGCCTATTGGTGTTGCGGGAGAATTATGTATTGGTGGTGCTCAACTGGCGCGCGGCTATTTGAACGCACCTGAAATGGACGCAATCAAATTTATTAAATATTGCAATGAACAAACGGATGAATCCCAGCCTCAACGTTTATACCGAACGGGAGATTTAGTCCGTTGGTTATCTGATGGCAATATCGAGTTTATCGGTCGGATTGACTCTCAGGTCAAGATAAGAGGATTCAGGATTGAGTTAGGAGAAATTGAAACCGCACTGAGTGGACATGAAGCTTTAAGTAGTGCTGTAGTTATTACATATGGAGAAGACAAAGATAAAAGGTTGGTTGCCTATGTTTGTCCGACTATCAGCTGGCTGGAAGAAAGAGGCTTGCAATTTGATACCGAAGATATCTCCCAATACTCAGTGATTAAAGCTGAACTTTCAAAATTACTCGAATCTGCACTAAAAAAACAATTACCCGAATATATGGTTCCCAGCCTTTATATTCCTCTAGAACAAATGCCACTGACACTCAATAACAAAGTGGATAAAAAAGCGTTGCCAGCACCGAATAGCAGTGATCTTCACCAACAAGTTTATGTCGCACCAAGAAATGAAATAGAGAAAAAAATCGGCCAATTATGGGAAGAAGTGCTGGGTATCAGTCAGCCCGGTATTCATGACAACTTTTTTATTCTGGGTGGTCATTCCCTCCAGGCAACTCGCCTTATCAGTTCAATACGCAATGAACTGGATATTGAAATACCACTAAGCAGTGTCTTTGAACATCCGACACTTGAGCGGTTATCACAGATCATCGAGATCCACCTTGTTAAAGAAAAGAGAAAACATTTCCAGACTGAGCAAGAAACAACACAAAAACTATTGGAAGGTCATATATGAAAAATGCAGCTAAGATTGTGAATGAAGCTTTAAATCAAGGAATTACTCTATTTGTTAGCGATAATAAACTAAAATATAAAACCAATCGCGATAGTATTCCTCTTGAATTATTTGAAGAATGGAAACAGCATAAACAAGAGCTCATTAATTTTCTGACTCAGCTTGAATCAGAAGAAGAATCGGATAATCACCGATTACAGGATATACCTCGTTATGAGCGTGCTGAACATTATCCACTTTCATTTGCTCAACAGCGTTTGTGGTTAATTGACCAGCTCACTGAAGGTAGCCCTCAGTATAACTGTTCTGGCGATTTCAGATTACGTGAATCAATCGATATTAAAGCCTTTGAAATGGCAGTAGGAGCATTGCTAAAACGCCATGAATCCTTGCGTACTCATTTTAAAATAATTGATAACGAACCACGTCAAGTGATTTCAGATTCTTATGATTTACCCATTACACACTACGATCTGACCGCACTCTCACAAACCGAGCAGGAATATCGGGTTAAACAACTCGGTGAAAATGAATGGAAGCAACCTGTTAACCTCAGTACAGACCTGATGCTACGTCTTCGCTTACTAAAATTGGCAGAAGATGATTATATAATTCTCTATACGATCCACCATATTGCCTGTGATGGTTGGTCGCTTGGGATCTTTCTTCATGAGATTCTCTCACTATATCGGGCATATTGCCGGGGTGAAGAAAACCCTCTGCCACCATTAAATGTCCAATATACTGATTACGCTCGTTGGCAAAGAGAATGGCTGCAAGGCGATATACTGGAAAAACAACTTACTTATTGGCAAAACCAATTATCTGGTGCGACGTTAGTTCACCACTTTCCACTGGATAATCCTCGACCAGAAAAACAGAATCTTGAAGGATTTTTACATCCACAGCGTATTTCAAAGAGCTTGACTCAGGAAATCAGGGCACTGTGCGCAAAACAGGGCGTGACATTATTTATGTTTCTGGAAACGGCATTTGCCGTACTGTTGAGTCGCTACAGTAATGAAAAGGATATTCTGGTTGGCATGCCACTGGCCGGGCGCAGACACCGGGATACAGAGTCCCTGATTGGTTTTTTCGTCAATTCAATGGTAATCAGGACGGATTTATCTGGTCAGCTGACATTCAGTGAACTGTTAAAACAGAATAGCCGTACTATTCTGGATGCCTATGCAAATCAAGATCTGCCTTTTGAAATGCTGGTGGAAAAACTTAGCCCGGAACGAAACTTAAATCATAACCCTATTTTCCAGATTATGTTTGCTGTGCAGAATAACCAGCGCAATACAACACTGGATCAAAGCAGTGTGATTGAAGATGGTGAGCGCTCGCTTCTGACAACCCGATTTGATTTGGAAGTCCATATATATGAAGAAGAAAGCGAAGGTGAGCTATCAATTCAGTGGATCGCGGATACCAGCCTATTCAATATAGCTACCCTTGACAGACTACTAGCCAATTACGAAACGTTGTTGACTAACATTGTTAATGTGATGAAGCATCATTCCGGTAACAGCGAACCATCAGTCCATGATATTCCATTACTGGCAGACTCTGAACGAAACACCTTACTTCATGAGTGGGGCGAGCCACAGGTTCCTTATCCAACCGGAAAATGTTTCCACGAACTCTTCGAAGAGCAGGTATCAATACACCCTGAAAAGAATGCATTGATCTTTGGTACTGATTCCCTGAGTTATCAGTCGTTAAATGAGCAGTCCAATCAATTAGCACACTACTTGATTCAGCAGGGTATTAAACCGGATACGTTAGTTGCGCTTTGTGTACCAAGATCATTACAGGCGGTTGTAGCGCTGCTGGGGATTATTAAGGCGGGTGGGGCTTATGTACCTTTAGACCCTAGCTATCCGAAAGCCCGCCTCCAATACATGTTAGAACACAGTGAAGTTGAATTTATCCTGACTGAAACGCAAGAGGTAGAAAAACTGCCTATCACGCAGCAAAAAGTCATTTGTTTAGATACTGATACGATACAATCGCAGTTACAACAAATGCCTAGGGTTAATATCACCGAAAATGAGCGGCCATATCCACTGACAGAAAATAATCTGGCTTATGTCATTTATACTTCTGGCTCAACCGGCAAACCGAAAGGCGTTATGCTGGAGCATAAAGGGTGGGTTAATCTGGCTTTCTCGCAGGATGTTTTATTTGACGTTAACTCAAATATTCATGTATTGCAGTTCGCCTCCTGGAGTTTTGACGCCATGATTTTGGAAATGTCTATGACATTAGCCTATGGCTCAACACTGTATCTTATTTCTGAAACTCAGCGACGTTCCCCTGAATTGTTGGATGAAATTGTTGAAAAACATCAGATAACCCATGCAGTCTTGCCACCTGCATTGCTTCCTCATCTTAATTTTGATAAATGGCATTCTGTTTCAACACTACTTCTGGCCGGTGAAGCCGTGCTACCGCAAATTGCTGTTCAATGGTCGCAGAATAGACAATTGTTCAATGTGTATGGCCCGACAGAATGTACTTCTATCGTTACTACGGCTTTATTAACTGACGAACGCATTACTATTGGAAAACCTTTACCTAACGTAGTGATGCGTATTCTTGATCCAGAAGGTAATCTGGTTCCTATGGGCGTTATCGGAGAGTTGCATATCGGTGGTGTTCAATTGGCACGGGGTTATCGCAACTCACCGGAAATCACAGCAAAACAATTTATTCGCGATCCATTCAGCTCGCATTCAACGAATGAGCGGGAAAACAGACTGTATCGTACTGGCGATTTAGTTCGCTGGACACACGATGGTCAATTGGAATTTATCGGTCGCATTGACTCTCAGGTTAAAATTCGTAGCCATCGTATAGAGTTAGGTGAGATAGAATCTGTTTTGAGTAAGCATAACGCCTTAAGTAGTGCTGCTGTGATCGCTTATGGTCAGGATGAAGATAAAAAACTCATTGCATATGTTTGCCCAAGCACAGAGTGGTTAGGTGAAAAAGCCATTGAATTTAACGCACACAGTGTTAATAACTGGACAGAAATTTTTGATGAGCAATACCGTCAACCCATAATGGAGAGTACCCAGAAAGAAGATATAAGTGAGGTAGTGACAGCAGAAAGTGATTTCGGTGGCTGGATGAACAGTTACACTGAACAACCAATTGCCGTTGAACAAATGGAAGAATGGTTAGCTGACATAATGAAGCGGATTGACTCCCTGAATCCTCACCGTTTACTGGAAATTGGCTGTGGCAGTGGATTATTGTTGTACCGCTATGCTAAACAGTGTGAATCAGTAGTTGCTACCGATATATCGGCTGAGGTTTTAAATCGTCACCAGCATATCCTGCAACAGCGTGGCTGGTCACATGTGGAACTCAGAAGAGGGGATGCGCTCAATTCAGGAACACTACATGCGGGCGAATTTGATTCTGTCGTAATTAACTCAGTTGTCCAGTATTTCCCTAATGTTCAGTATCTGGAAAAAATGCTTGAGCAAATAATACCTGCATTGACATCAGGAGGAAAAATACTGCTGGGTGATATCCGCAACTTAGATCTCTTAACCGCCCACGCTACAGCAATAGAACAAAGTCGTCTCAATGGACAACGTATTCAGGTGGGTTCGCTGGCAAACCGTATCCAACGGCGTTTACAGCAGGAACCGGAATTTTTACTCAGCCCAACTTATTTTGCCCAGTTGCCGGAACGTTACCCAGAAATCAGCCGGGTTGATATTCTGGTGAAGCGGGGTGTGGGTGACAATGAAATGATGCGTTATCGCTATGACGTCATATTACATAAAAGAGATGAAAATACAGGATCTCTCTGTGAACGTTCAATAATTTGGCACAATTTTGATTCTTTGGAAAACCTGAAAAACAGACTACAGGCAGGAACAGAAGAGACATTTGGTATTTCAGGTATTCCTAATGCCAGAGTTAAAGATGAGTTTGTGTTGGCAGAAGGGTTACGCCACTGGTCGGCCAACCAGATAATCACACCTCCGGAAAATGCCAGCAGCTTTTCTCCACAAGCATTAAAACAGATTCAGGAACTCGAATCCTTACTGCAATATGCTGAACAATGCGGTTATCAGTGTGGCGTTACATGGTCACAACAGCAACCTGATTTACTGGATATTATTTTCAGCCGTGGCGAATTACCTCCTGTGCTGGCGCGTACTGACTACAATCAGGTACATCTGGCGAATTATCCGCAAATCTCTGCCATTAATGGCGAACTTTCAGAATTACTGGAATCGACCCTGAAACAGCAATTGCCAGAGTATATGGTTCCCAGCCTCTATATTCCTCTGGAACGAATGCCACTTTCGTTAAATAACAAAGTGGATAAAAAAGCGTTGCCAGTCCCAAATGAAGATGATTTACGCCGGCAAACCTATGTCGCTCCAAGAAGTGAAATAGAAATTAAAATCAGTCAGTTGTGGAGAAAATTACTTAACGTTAATCAAGTCGGCATTTATGACAATTTCTTCACTCTCGGAGGTCACTCGCTTCAGGCAACTCGTTTTATTAGTTCAATACGCAACGATTTAGGAATAGAAGTACCATTAAGAAGTGTGTTTGAACACCCGACACTTGAGCAATTATCGCAAATTATCACCATTCATCTACTCAAAGAAAAAAGAAAACATTTTCAGGCAGAGAAAGATTCATCTCAGGAATATTTAAGAGGTGAAATATGATAGATGTAGCACAGATTGTGGATGAGGCGTTAGAACAGGGGATTACTCTATTTGTTGTTAACAATCGGTTACAATACGAAACCAGTTGTGACAGCATTCCCACTGAATTGCTCAATAAGTGGAAACAACATAAACAAGAGCTGATTGATTTTCTGAACCAGCTGAATTCAGAAGAACAGACTCAGGCGAGTCATTTTTTGCAAGATGTTCAGCGTACTGAAAAAGCGGATCATTATCCGCTTTCATTTTCTCAGCAGCGTTTGTGGTTTATTGATCAACTGGCTGGTGGCAGTCTTCAGTATAACTGTATATTCGATTTCAGGATACGGGAAGCTATTAACATAAAGGCGTTTGAAGACACAGTTAAGTCGCTGCTTGAACGTCATGAAGTATTGCGTACCTATTTTGAGATTATTAATAACGAGCCGCGGCAATTTATTGCCGCTGATTACGATATACCGATTACATATTATGACTTATCTGCACTGTCTGAGACTGAGAAAAACGACCAGATAAAACAGTTTAGTAAGGAAGAAGAGAATCAACTCTTTGACCTTAGCACAGACCTGATGTTGCGCCTTAGGTTAATAAAATTGGCAGAAGATGATTATCTTATTATTTATACGGTACATCATATTGCCTTTGATGGTTGGTCCGCTTCAATATTTCTCAGTGAGTTTTTTACGTTATATAGAGCTTATTGTCAGGGAAAGGCAAATCCGTTATTACCACTAAAAATTCAGTACACCGATTATGTCCAATGGCAACAGAGCTGGTTGCAAGGCAATGTGTTGGAAAAACAATTAACATATTGGCAGAATCAATTGGCTGGAATCTCACCTGTTCATAATATACCGCTGGATAATCCACGAACAGGAAAACAAAATATCGGAGGACGTCTTCATATACAGCGCATTTCCTCACATCTGACCCAAGCAGTCAGGGGATTATGTGCTAAGCATAACGTGACGTTATTTATGTTTCTGGAAACGGCTTTTGCGGTATTACTTAGCCGTTACAGTAATGAGAAAGATATCGTTATTGGAACAGGACTTGCCGGAAGAAGACATTATGATATTGAGCCGTTAATCGGTTTTTTCGTCAATTCGCTGGCTATCCGGACAGATTTATCCGGTAATCCTACTTTTAGTGAGTTGTTAAAACAAAATAGCCGCACTATTCTGGATGCTTATGAACATCAGGATCTACCTTTTGAGTTAGTGGTTGAAAAGCTCAGCCCGGAACGGAGCTTAAATTATAATCCTATATTTCAGATTATGTTTGCGGTACAGAACAACCAGCAAAATATAACGCTGGAGCAGGATAGTCTGACCCAGTTAGATGATAATTTACTTAAAACGACTCGGTTTGATCTGGAGATTTATGTTTATGAAGAAAAGCAAGGAGACGAATTATCTATAATATGGCTCTATGATGCGAATCTGTTCCACAGTAACACTATTGACAGATTCATTGCCAATTATGAAGTTCTGCTTGCTGGTATTGTTGAAGTGATGACAGGTGTCTCAGCCAATAAAGAACCCTCAGTTCATGAATTACCAATCTTGAGTGATACGGAAAAACAAACCTTATTGCATCAATTAAATGGTCGACAAGAGCATGTTCAACAAGGATGTTGCTTCCATGAGCTATTTGAAGAACAGGTGGCGAAAACTCCTGAAAAAACGGCGCTGGTTTTTGGTGATGATACTTTAAGTTATCAAGCTGTTAACGCGCAGGCTAATCAATTGGCAAATTATTTGATTGAGCAGGGTATTCAGCCAGATGTTCTGGTTGCTATTTGTCTTCCCCGGTCATTACAAACGGTGATCACACTATTGGGTATTCTTAAAGCTGGTGGGGCTTATGTGCCGTTGGATACCAGTTACCCGCAAGCCCGTTTGCAATATATGCTGGAACACAGCGGAGCCGAATTTATTCTCACTGATACATCATTAGTTGATAAATTACCCATCAGTCAGCAACGTGTTATTTGTTTGGATACGGAAACGGTACGTTCATATGTGCAAAATTTACCCACAGCTAATATTACTCATCGTCCGTTCCCCCTGACTGAAAATCATCTGGCCTATGTCATTTATACCTCCGGCTCTACCGGCCGTCCAAAAGGAGCAATGCTGGAGCATAAAGGCTGGGTGAATCTGGCACAGGCACAAGCTGAATTATTTGACGCAAATGCGGATATTCGCACATTGCAGTTTGCCTCCTGGAGTTTCGACGCAGCCGTACTGGAAATGGCAATGACGCTGGCTTATGGTGCTACGCTATATCTGATTTCAGAAACACATCGTCGTTCCCCTGAATGGCTGGATGAGATAGTTGAAAGACACCATATTACTCATGTAGTGCTCCCGCCGGCACTGTTACCACATCTGGATTTTAACAAATGGCGCACGGTTTCAACCTTATTATTGGCTGGGGAGGCTGTGGCTCCACATATTGTAGAAGAGTGGTCGCAGGACAGAAAACTATTTAATGTTTATGGTCCAACTGAGTGCACTTCAATTGTAACCAGCGCCTTACTGACAGTAGATAAGCGAGTAACGATTGGAAAACCGTTACCAAATACTGTCATGCGCATCCTGAATTCTGATGGCAATCTAGTACCGTTCGGGGCTGTTGGAGAACTGCATATTGGTGGGATTCAATTGGCACGGGGTTACCGTAATGCACCAGATCTCACGGAAAAACAATTTATCCGTGATCCTTTCAGTACCAATCCTGCAGACCGACTGTACCGCACTGGCGATTTAGTACGCTGGACACCAGAAGGTGAACTGGAATTTATTGGCCGACTTGATTCGCAGATTAAAATTCGCAGCCACCGTATTGAACTGGGAGAAATCGAGGCGGTTCTGGCGGGACAGGAGATTTTAAGTAATGCGGCTGTAATCGTTAATGGTCATGACAGTGAAGACAAGAAACTCATTGCTTATGTCTGTCCAAGTACCAATTGGCTGGCGGAGAAAGCTACTGAGTTTAATGTCGATTACCTTGAAAGTTGGACAGAAATTTTTGATAACCAGTATCGTCAGGAACTAGCAGAAAATACGACTACTGACACTATTGATAAGTGCGATGATGACAGTGATTTTAGCGGCTGGGTGAACAGCTATACTGAACAGCCGATTGCCTTGGAACAAATGGAAGAGTGGCGAGCGGGGATTATGCAGCGGATAAACTCTCTGCAATCCCGACGATTATTGGAGATTGGCTGTGGGTCTGGCTTATTGCTGTATCGCTATGCCGGGCAATGTGAATCAGTATTAGCGACTGACATTTCAGCCGAAGTATTGGCGCGTCACCAAAATATTTTGCAAAAACGTGGTTGGTCGCACGTAGAATTAAGAAGAGGTGATGCTCTGAATTTAGGCGCAATCACTCCTGAACAGTTTGATTCTGTCGTAATTAACGCTGTTGTCCAATATTTCCCCAATGTTCAATATCTGGAAAAAGTCATTACGCAGTTATTACCTGCGATTGAAAATGGCGGGAAAATTCTTCTGGGGGATATTCGTAATTTAGATTTATTAACCGCACATATCACAGCCATTGAAAGAGATCGCCTAAATAACCAAAATATTTCGGTAGAGACGCTGGCAAATTACATTCAACGGCGTTTACAGCAAGAAAATGAGTTTTTAATTAGCCCGACCTATTTTGCACAATTGCCGACACGTTACCCGGAAATTGGAAGAGTGGATATTCTGGTTAAACGTGGTGTTGGTGACAACCAAATGCTGCGTTATCATTATGATGTCATATTATATAAATGTGATAAAAATACAGAATTATGTAGCGATCCAACGATGATTTGGAACGATTTTAATTCTCTTGAAGATCTTCGGAATACGTTAGAGATAGGCGAATTCGATACATTTGGTGTCTCAGGTATTCCTAATGCCCGCATCAAAGATGATTTTGATTTAGCTGAAGGGTTACGCCATTGGTCATCTGATCAGATTATTTTTCCACCCAAAAATGCCGGCAGTTTTTCTCCTGAAATAGCAGAGCAGGTTTCTGCTCTTGAATCTTTACTGCAATATGCAGAACAGTGTGGTTACCAGTGTGAGCTTACATGGTCACAACAACAACCTGATTTACTCGATGTGATTTTCAGCCGTGGTGACTTACCCCAAATACAAGCACGTTCAGATTACAATCAAACTCATTTGGCCAATTATCCACAGCTTCCAGCTATTGGTGGAGAACTTACGGAGCTATTGGAGTCGGCTCTGAAAAAGCAATTACCTGATTATATGATCCCGAGCCTCTATATCCCATTAGAGCGCATTCCACTGAATTTAAATAATAAAGTAGATAAGAAAGCGTTACCTATCCCAGATGAAAGTGATTTACATCGTCAGGTTTATATCGCACCGAGAGATGAGATTGAAGAAAAACTTAGTCAGTTGTGGCAAGAGCATTTAAAAATCAAACAAGTGGGTATTTATGATCATTTCTTCTCGCTCGGAGGCCATTCACTTCTGGCTGTTAAAATAGTTGCTTCAATAAAAAATACGTTAGACAAAAATTTCACCATGCATCAGTTATTTGCCAATCCAACCATTGCACAGATTGCAAGTCTGATTCGTCATAGTTATAAGCATGAAATATCTTCACCTAAGACAACACACAATAAATCTGATAAAAAAATACCGATTTCTTATTGTCAGAAAATGTATTGGTATTTTGTCCAAGAAGAGTTGTTAGAAGATTGTTTTCATGTGCCAATTGCTTTGCTAATGGAGGGAGAGCTGGATAAAGGTGCGTTAGAAAAAAGTTTGAGCACTATTTTTGAACGGCATGAAAGTTTACGTTTTAGGTTTTATAAAGAAAATAATAATATTTTCATGCAGCCTGATGAGAATATGAAAGTTAACTTACAAGTTATTGAAGCATTACCAAGAGAAATAAAAAGAGAAGAAATTTCTATTGAAATTAATAAACTCTGGGAAGAGAAGTTAAGAACACCTTTTGATGTTTATAATGGTCCATTAATCAGGACATTCTTACTACCTGTTTCGGAAAAAGTCACCATATTGCTTATTGATGTCCATCATATTATTTCTGATGGATGGTCTGTTAATATCATTATGAATGAGTTTAAGAAATTATATACGACTTATTCACGAGGGGAAGAAAATACATTACCGCCTGTTCCTATGCAATATTCTGGCTATGTTTATGACTTACAAGACCTCCATGCGACTGAGGAAGCTAAAAAGCAGATTAAATTCTGGCAACAACAATTTTCTGATGTCAATTCTGACCGCGATTTTCCGGCTCCCTTCAGAAAACATTTGGCTTCAAAATATCGATATTGCTCCCGTCATATAAAAATACCTAATTTCCTTGATAGAGCTGCTTCACAATATTGTGAAACTCATAAGATTACACCTTATATGTTATTTATGGCATTGTTCCATACATGTCTTTTTATGCATTCCGGTGAATCACAACATATCGTTACCTCACCAAAAGCTGATCGTACTCGCATAGAAAATCATCAGACAATAGGGTTATTCTTAGGTGACCTAATAGTAAAATCGAATATCAATAAGGAGATGAGCCTGCAAGAAATCATTAAGCAGGTTAGTCAGTCAATTTATCGAGCCATAGAAAATTCAAATATTCATATGTCTGTGGTGATTGAAGCAGTGGGAGAAAAGGCAAGAGAAAATATTTTTAATGTTTTGTTCAATTATATGGATGCACAAAACATGTATGATTTCATAGATATATCTAAAGATGAAAAATTATCATTACCAAATCTTGATGTTGCACTGATAGAAACTGATGTGATTCCTTTTGAATCACTCGGAATGAATTTATTATATATGCCGGAAAGTATAGGGTGTGAGCTGAATTACAACCCGGAGTTGTATACAGAAGAAGTTATTGAGAGTTTAGCAAAACATTATGAACGACTGCTCAATGCCATCGTATCTGGTCAGGAAAAAGAGAGTATCAGCCAGTTTTATGGATAAAATCTTATCGTGAACGACGAGAGAAGAGTGGCTTCAGGGATGAAGCCTATCATCGTAATGAAATCTGAATTCTGTTTGGTGTGTTGCCTTTAATTGAAATAATGTTATTTTCTACAACCTTTTAAAAAGTAAGATATTAGATTGGTGTGCAGATATGTATGAGGAACTTAGCCCAAAGGGGAAAGCAAAATATAATCAAATTCTTGATGCAGTTCAGGTTGTTATTTGCCGGGATGGTATTTATGAGTGTAATCATCGGGCTGTGGCAGCAGAAGCAGGGGTTCCGCTTGGAACAACAACATATTATTTTAAAACACTGGATGATATGTTAAGAGCGGCGCTAGGGACCCTGTTTCTAAATTTGTGTAATTGCCTGTTTTTGATATGTTTAATTTATCAACTAAAACAGGTGAAAAGATGGACGAGAAACAGTTACAAGCCCTGGCTACTGAGCTG
>NZ_CAWQJR010000008.1:0-15346 GCF_963894935.1 Xenorhabdus sp. PB61.4 | reverse complement strand
GCATAATTCAATAACCCTTTGTTATAGTTCCTCTCTAATAAAAATTATATCTTTTGCATATTCACATCACCATTAACAGGATTTAAATACTCCTTTTTTAGTATTTAAACCCTGTCTTTCATATTGTATTTCCATTACAGAAATACGATAAGCCCCCCTATATTTAAAGGAAATAAAAATGAATAAGTTTCACGCACAAATCCCAGAGGCTTTGAGAAATAAATGTAGATTTTATTGTTCTTCGGATATTTGTCAGCGCTCATTTGAACAATTCCGTCAGGAAGTCCGTGAACATCTCTCTTGGTCAGAAACCCGTTCTTTATATGACAATGCATTAGAAGATCAAAAAAGTCATCGCCTGTATGAAGCTAAATTACTTTCTCGTGCTAACCCACAATTACAGAATGCCATTCATCTGGCAATGAATAATTCTGATGCTGTTCAATATAGCTATAAAAATGAATTCGGTGACCGAGCTAATCAATTTGTTGCTCCGGGTTCTGTCGCATCAATGTTTTCACCCGCGGCCTATTTGACTGAGCTTTATCGCGAGGCACGGAATTTACATGCTGAAGATTCCCCTTATCATCTGGATAAACGTCGCCCTGATTTAAGCACGTTGGCATTAAGCCAGCAGAATATGGATAAAGAAATTTCTACTTTGTCACTGTCCAATGAATTATTGTTGGAAGGCATTAAGAAGAAACGGGGATTAGAAGATCAACCCGCTGTAATGAAACACCTTTCTACTATACGGGCTACAGATTTCGCTCCTTATCATAATGCTTATGAAACCGTTCGCCAAGCGATAAATTTACACGATCCTGAGCTGAAACAGCTTACTGCATCCCCTGCTGTGGCTAAATTTCTACCTCCCGCCTCTTTACTGGCAATGCAGAATACTATTTCTCCAGTCGCGTTTGAGAACCTAAAAAAGGAACTTCCTGAAAATGTTACCGAAGAGAATGCCGAAGAGCTTTTTAAGAAATATTTTGGTGATGTTTTACCAGAAACGGCAGTCACTCCAGACCATTTAAAAAGACTATCAATTAAGTTTAGTGGCGAAGAAATCGAGCAATTTAAAGAAATTGGGATTCTTTCCCGTGTAAACGAATCGCCTGAACAGAAAAAACAATATATCGATAATAAGCTTACTATCTCTGTAAAAGGAAAAGACAATTCAATTGGTTGTTATGAAATTACCAGAACGCACATAGATTCAGAAGAAACGATTAAAAGGTATGATTTATCATATTACCATCAAGAAAATGTTATTGAACTATTTCCTCAAGGAGATAATCACTACAAATTGGTATGCTCGCTGAAAAAACTAACCACTTATTATAGAGCAGAGCTTTTAATTCCTCGCTTTGAATATGAAGGAGACAATTATGGCTATCTCGCCACAGTAGAATTAAATCCAACTGAAAATATAGATAAAAACATAACCATAGAAGTTGATATAAGCGATCAAGTAAAGAATTTATCTATCGATTTTCTTTCTTTAAGTCATTTCAAAATAATACTGCTTAAGCAACCTGACTCAGAGTCAATTAAGGAGGAAATAGTAGCATCATCAGAGTTTAAGATAACCAATCTGATTAAAAAGGATCAACTAAATCTAGTAAAACTATTCAATAAAATCAAGCTATCACGTTTGATAAAAATCCCATTATCCCTTAAAGATATTTCCGATAATCAGGAAATAGAAAAAAGGGTTATGGATACATTTTTCCGGCCACATACTTATATGCATCGCTATGGTATTACTGCTGAAAAAGCAACTGTACTATGCAATAGCGTTATTTCTGTTAAAGCTAATAAAAGTCAATCCAGCCAGTTTGATCGCTTGTTTAACACGCCATTATTGGATAATGATACGTTTTCTACCGATAACAAAGAGATTGATTTCACATCAAGTCACACACCGGAACGGTATAAAACTATACTAAAGCGCGCCTTTAATGTAGATGACATCGCCTTTTATCACCTACTAGACGTTGCAATTGGTCATAAAGGAAAATTCTTTGTTAATAACCAAGAAAACCTTTCTGCATTGTATCGGACTAAGTTATTGGCAGAAACACACCAATTAAACCTGGTTGAATTAAAGCTACTGCTGACAACACTGGGTAAGAATGATGCCTTCTTATCAGGGATGAATAATAACGATCTGGCAGAATTAATTGATAATATTTATACCATCACACAGTGGTTACAGACCAAGAAATGGAATGTCTATCAGTTATTTTTAATGACAACTGATACCTATGATAAAACCCTGACACCAGAAATTCAGAGTTTACATGATACGGTCTCACATGGTTTACAAAGCTTAGATAATGCTAAGAATCAAACCACTAAGCCTGTTTTATTAGAAAAAATGGCACATTTTATTGCCGCCTCCCTGCAATTGCCCTCGGAGAATGTCGCTCATTCTATTTTATTGTGGGCTGATAAGCTCAAACCCGGAAACGGTCAGATGACAGCGGAAAAATTCTGGAGCTGGCTGAACCCCAAATATCATTCAGAAAATAAAGATTCTGTTGTCACTCAGGAACACGCTGTGCAGTATTGCCACTGTCTGGCACAACTGGCGATGATTTATCGTACCCTTGATTTGGGTGAAACCGCATTCCAATTGTTTGTGAAATCGCCTGAATATTTTGGTATATCATCCGACACAACACGCACTCCGTTTTCATTGATCACACTCACCCGTTTTTCTGATTGGTTCCATTCGCTGGGCGAGCAGGCTTCTGTCATATTGACCGAGTTTACAAAACAAACGTTGACCGCAGAACAATTAGCCCATGCCATGAATCTGGATATAGAACTGCTGAAACAGGCTAATATTCAGGCATTTCCTTCTGTAAATACAAAAGAACTTAAGCATCCTGAACATCTGGAAGGTTTGAGAAAAGAACTAGAATACATTATGTTGGGTTTGAAAGATCTAAACGACCCCAAAATTCCGAAAAATTATCTGGAAAATTTAAAAAAAGACCACCTGAAAAATCTTCTGAAAAATTTTCTGAAAAATCCACAAAAAATGCTGGACGACTTGAATGAGTTAAATTCCTTAGAAAATCTGAAAGAATTTATCAAAAATTTCCTGGAGGAGCTGGACGGTAAAGAACAAGAAATTATCCTCACCAATTGGCCGTCAATCGATGCGACGTTGCAATGGGTTAATCTCTCACAAACATTCAATATTCCCCCTCAGCATCTGGCTTCATTGGTAGATTTGCATCGTAACCCTGAGTATGCTAACTGGCAAAAAGCAGCCACTTTGCTGAGAGCTGGTCTGGATAACCAGAAAACCAATACCCTGAATGATTACCTTGATAAAGTACGTAGTACCGCATTAAGTCAGTACTATATCCTTGAGGTTGCCGATTCTGCCCTCCATATCAATACCCGTGAGGATCTCTATCAGCACTTATTAATAGACAATCAGGTTTCTGCTTCCATTAAAACGACCCGTATTGCTGAGGCCATCAGTAGTATTCAGCTCTATATCAACCGTGCCTTGCAAAAAATGGAACTTGACGGATTTAAGGCTGATGTCACCACCCGACAATTTTTCATGGATTGGGATAAATACAATAAACGTTACAGCACCTGGAGCGGTGTTTCCCAGTTAGTTTACTATCCGGAAAACTATATCGATCCAACTATGCGTATCGGGCAGACCCATATGATGGATAATTTACTGCAATCCATCAGCCAGAGTCAGTTAAATACGGATACCGTGGAAGATGCTTTTAAAACCTATCTGACCGAATTTGAAAAAATTGCCAATCTGGAAATTGTCAGTGCTTATCATGACCATATCCATAATCATGAAGGGCTGACTTACTTTATTGGGCAAAGCAAAACAGAAGTGGGTGAATATTACTGGCGTAGTGTTGATCACAGTAAATTCTCAGAAGGTAAATTTGCCGCCAATGCGTGGAGTGAATGGCATAAAATTGATTGCCCAATCAATCCACACCGTGCTCTTCTCCATCCCGTGATTTATAAATCTCGTCTCTATCTGGTATGGCTGGAACAAAAAGAACAAGCGCAACAAAATGAATTAAAAAACGCAACAAAACATTATTACTATGAGCTTAAATTAGCCTATATCCGTTATGACGGTACCTGGAATGCACCACTGGTATTTACTCTCCCCAAGGAAGCAATCAATTTACTGACACAAAATAATGACTCTATCAGTTTATATTGTGCGCATTGCCCAGATAATAATACCTTACTGGCAATGCTGCATAAGACTGAAAAAGAAACTAAAGACTATAAGAATAATTCCAAAAAAGTTCATGGGTTATGTATCTCTGCTGATATGAATGCAACAGAGATGAAGGAATGGGGTCATTATCATGCCAGTGGTCATACTCATTTTGATACTGTCGATATCAAAAGAGTGAATATCCCTTGCACAAAGAGTCAATACACTTTATCCAGAACTTCAATAGGACACAGCAATTCCAACAGTTGGGGAAAATATGGATTAACTCAGCTCAGCGGGGGAAGTATTTCAAATATTTCACTGACTGGTTCAAAAATGTCTCTTTCCCCCAAAATATGTATTGCTTATCGTGGAAAAACAACGGCATTAAAGAAACAGTGCGACCTGATGATAAAGCATGGCAAGGTTGGCGATAAATTCACAATCTATACCAATATCAATCAGGGCACACCTCATATTTATCCTGTGTATCAGCATAATGGAAACAATGCGAATCGCTTACTGTTCTCAATAGCAGGCAACAAAAAGAGCGGTGAACATTATGCATCCGTCCGTCTTCATGGTGGTTCAAACAAGGATAGTGGGAAATTCAGCGATCATGAAGGGTTTATAGATAATAAAAATAACAGTGGAGATATATTCAATAAGGATTTCTCCATCATGCTTACTCAACAACAGAGCACTTATTATAGCAATGTTGATTCTCATGAATTACAATCTTTTCCTTTCCCTAGTGATTCTTATTGGCCCCAGTCTTGGGAAAGAAGACGTGACCCTTTCGATTGGCCTTGGTCTGATTTCCGTGAGCGGGATCGTATCACCTATTCGCAGACTTATGTCAAAAACGCCGTCACAATAAATACTGGTATCGATGTTGATAATGTAAAAATCACCATAAAATCAGGTGGTAATGACATAACGAGTTTTACTGGCAAGGAACATATCAAAGATCAGAACCCAGAAAATTTAAAGAATATCGTTTATTCATTTTCTCCTGCTGAGATTGATGTTTCTAAACTGAATTTCACAGGTAATAAAGCAAATATTGAAATTACTTTTAGCGCAGTAGCAAAAGACAATCGTAATTTAGGCTCTGAAACCTTTAATATGACTGTCTACCAGAAAATTGAATCAGAGGATAACGCCCCTATTTTTCTGCACCATGACTCAAATAGTGTGCAATATATGAAATGGGGTAAAGACTCAATTCGTCTGAATACATTATTTGCCCATCAGTTAATCAAATTAGCGGGTAATGGTATCGATACCATTCTGAATATAGAAACGCAGAAAATTCACGAGCCGGGAATAGCCGACTCAGCCGAAACTGAAATGGATTTCAGTGGGGCAAATGCGCTCTATTTCTGGGAATTGTTCTATTACACCCCGATGATGGTGGCACAGCGCCTTTTACAAGAACAAAACTTTGACGAAGCCAACCGCTGGCTGAAATATGTCTTTAGCCCATCCGGTTATACCGTGCAGGGTCATCATAAAGATTACCACTGGAATGTGCGCCCTTTACTGGAACAAACCAACTGGAACAGCCATCCACTGGATTCTGTCGATCCTGATGCCATTGCCCAGCATGATCCAACACACTATAAGGTTGCGACCTTTATGCGTACGCTAGATTTGTTGCTGGCTCGCGGTGATCACGCTTACCGCCAACTTGAGCGTGATACGTTGAATGAAGCCAAAATGTGGTATATGCAAGCCTTACATTTGTTGGGAGATATGCCGTCTCTGCCAATGAATTCTATTTGGTCTGAACCCACACTGGAAAGTGCTTCCAGCCAAACAACACAGCGTGCCCATACATTGGCACTGGCTGCGGCTCAACATAAAGAAATACCACCAGCAGAAGTGTCTGAACCACTATATACTGCAAACAGCCTCACCAAACTGTTCCTGCCACAAATCAACGAGGTCATGCTTGATTACTGGAAAAAACTGAAACAACGCCTGTATAACCTACGCCATAACTTATCGATTGATGGTCAGCCGCTTTATCTGCCGATTTATGCTAAATCTGCTGATCCTAAAGCACAGCTCAGTGCTGCGGTGAGCAGTTCACAGGGTGGCAATGAAATGCCGCCAGCTTTTATGCCGCTATGGCGTTTCCCGCACATGTTGGAAAATGCCCGTGGTATGGTTAGCCACCTGATCCAGTTTGGTTCGACCCTACAATCCATTATTGAGCGTCAGGATGCGGAGGCTCTCAATGCTCTGCTGCATAATCAGGCCAAAGAGTTAATGCTGACTACCCTGAAAATACAGGATAAAGCCATTGAAGAACTGGCTAAAGAAAAAACCGTTCTGGAGCAATCCAAAGCAGGTGCTCAATCCCGCTATGACCATTATCACGGCTTATATGAAGAAGACGTTAATGCCGGTGAAAAATCAGCCATGGAGATGAGAGCAACGTCTCAGGGCATCTCCTTGGGAACAAAAGGTTTATATATGGCAGGCGCAGCTCTGGAAATGGTGCCCAATATCTACGGAATGGCTGTCGGTGGCTCTCGTTATGGTGCAATCACTAATGCCATCGCGATTGGTAGCGAAGTGATTGCAGGTAGTCTACAAATTGCTGCGGATACAGTGGCACAATCTGAAGCGTGGCGTCGCCGTCGCCAAGAGTGGGAAATTCAGTATAAAAATGCTGATGCAGAATTGAAGCAAATCGATGCTCAGTTAGCCGCTCTGTTAGTTCGTACTGAGTCTGCTGAATTGCAAAAACAAAACCTGACCACTCAACAGAAACAGACTGAAGCACAATTAAGTTTCATGCAGACCAAATTCAGTAATCAGGCACTTTATCACTGGTTACGCGGACGTTTGGCAGCAATTTACTTCCAATTCTACGATTTGACTGTTTCCCGTTGTTTAATGGCAGAACAGGCATATCGTTGGGAAACCAATAAGCTCGAAGCAAGTTTTATCAAACCGGGTGCATGGCAAGGGACTTACGCAGGTTTGCTGGCTGGAGAAACCCTGATGCTTAATCTGGCACAAATGGAAGATAGCCATTTACACTATGAGCAACGAGCGTTAGAAGTAGAACGTACCGTGTCTATGGCAAATGTTTATAATAACCTATCTGAAAATAATAAATTCAATCTGTCAGATAAAGTTTCAGAGCTATTGCGGGATGGCAAAGGCAACTATGGTCAAAATGGTAATACCTTGAAGCTAGAGAATGCTAATTCACTGACATCACTACAAGCCTCTATTTCTTTGGCCGACCTGAAAATCAGTGACGATTACCCTCAATTCAAAAACAGAACCCGCCGTATCAAACAGATCAGCGTGACATTGCCTGCATTGCTTGGCCCATATCAAGATATTCAGGCTATCTTATCCTATGGTGGCAGCCATTCCAATCTGGCAAAAGGTTGTGAATCACTGGCCATTTCTCGTGGCTTAAATGATAGCGGCCAATTCCAACTGGATTTCAATGATGGCAAATTCCTGCCATTTGAAGGTATTCCTGTTGATGACACAGGAACGCTCATTTTAAGTTTCCCAAATGCCACGGGCAAACAGAAGGCAATATTACAAAGCCTGAACGACATTATTTTACATATCCGTTACACCATTAATCAATAAACCACTGAGATAGAGTTAACACCGATCCTGCAATTTCCGCAGGATCGGCAAGGAACCGTATATGAAAAAATCATCAACATTTAACGTTACCGAATTATCTCTGCCTAAAGGTGGTGGCAATATAACGGGTATGGGTGAAGCGATGACACCAGCCGGCCCTGATGGTATGGCAAATATTTCCCTGCCCTTACCTATTTCAGCGGGACGAGGCTATGCACCTTCATTGAGTCTGAATTACAACAGTGGCAATGGTAACGGCCCATTCGGATTAGGATGGAATTGTTCCGTTATGTCCATTCGTCGACGCACCAGCCAAGGCGTTCCACATTATAACAATACCGATACTTTTCTGGGACCAGACGGGGAAGTATTGGTTGCTGCATTAAATGAAGAACAACAACCGGATATTCGCTCTGCTTCTTCGCTGCAAGGGGTTAAATTAGAGGATACTTACACGGTTACAGGTTATTGTTCCCGACAGGAACAGCAATTTAATCGCTTCGAATATTGGCAATCACAAACCAAACCGCAACAAGATGATTTTTGGCTTATCTATGGTGCTGAT
Organism: Xenorhabdus sp. PB61.4; assembly: GCF_963894935.1. Taxonomy (NCBI): domain Bacteria; kingdom Pseudomonadati; phylum Pseudomonadota; class Gammaproteobacteria; order Enterobacterales; family Morganellaceae; genus Xenorhabdus; species Xenorhabdus sp. PB61.4. The sequence goes on along the minus strand of NZ_CAWQJR010000008.1, from coordinate 6,920 downwards.
GGACAAAAACATTTGCTGGGTAAAAATACCGGAGCAAGAATTTCCAGCCATCAACAAAATCATCAAACCGCGCAGTGGTTACTTGAATCTTCCGTTTCAACCCACGGCGAGCAAATTTATTATGAGTATCGTTGTGAAAACGATATGGCATGTAGTCTCACGGAGACTCAGTTACATCCAAAATCGAGTGCCCAACGTTATCTGACCGCAGTACATTACGGTAATATTAAGGCCAGTGGTGAATTATTAGGATTGGATCGCGATAAAAAAATATCAACTGATGATTGGTTGTTTCATCTGGTCTTTGATTACGGAGAACGTTCTTCTCATCTAAAGGATAAACCTGCTTTTGTCTCACCAAAAAATTGGCCATGCCGTAAAGATTGCTTCTCACGTTATGAATATGGCTTTGAAATACGGACACGTCGTTTATGCCGCCAAATTCTGATGTATCACGACATTGAGCAACTGGACTCTTCTGCCAAAAATAACAGCATAGATAAGATAGCGCTTGTTGCACGTTTAGTACTGAAATATGACGAAAAACAGGTTGCCAGCACATTAACGATGATCCAACGTGTCGGTCATGAAATCGAGAAAGACAAATCTGATGTTTTTCAATCCCTGCCACCACTGGAATTAGGCTATCAGCCTTTTGAGCTTAAACAGCCAACACAATGGCAACCGATGGAAATGCCAGCCAGTTTTTATCCTCATCAACATTGGCAATTTGTCGATCTTAAAGGTGAAGGCATTCCGGGGCTTTTATATCAGGAACACGGAGCTTGGTGGTATCGGGCGCCACAGCGATCCTCTGATAAAAACCAACCTGATGCTGTCGTTTGGGGGGACATTCAGTCCCTGCCTGCCATTCCTTCCCTGCAAGAAAATGCCAGTCTGTTTGATATCAATGGTGACGGACAACTGGACTGGGTGATTACCGGCTCTGGGCTACAGGGCTATTATAGCCAGTGCCCTGACGGAAACTGGACAAATTTCACGCCGATCCATGCTCTGCCGGTAGAATATTTCCATCCTCGTGCCCAGTTGGCAGACATCATCGGTACAGGATTATCAGACCTTGTAATGATTGGTCCGAAAAGCGTTCGTTTATACGCCAATCAACGTGAAGGATTTAATTCCGGGCAAACCGTGATCCAATCAGAGGGAATTACATTACCAATACCGGGAATGGATGCCCGTCAATTAGTCGCATTCAGTGATATTCTCGGCTCTGGACAGGCGCATCTGGTGAAAATCAATGCAACTGGCGTTACCTGCTGGCCAAACTTGGGGCAAGGCCACTTTGGGCAACCGATCACTCTATCGGGGTTTAATCTTCCAGAAAATAATTTTAATCCCGATCACGTTTATCTGGCTGATATCGATGGCAGCGGCACAACAGATTTAATTTATGCCTGTACTGATCATTTGAAAATTTTTATCAACCAAAGCGGAAATCATTTTGCAAAGCCGTATCTCTTGCCACTTCCCGAAAATATACGCTTTGATAACATCAGTCAGCTACAAATCGCCGATATTCAGGGACTGGGTGTTGCCAGCCTGATATTGAGTCAGGCTTATGGTGGACAACAGAACAGTACGCAGCACTGGCGTTATGACTTCGTCAGACAAAAACCGTGGCTGTTGAATGAAATGAACAATAATATGGGGGCTCATCATACCCTGCATTATCGCAGTTCTGCCCAGTTCTGGCTGGACGAAAAAGAAGCTTTAATCATTGCAGGCAAAAAAGCTGTTTGTCATTTGCCTTTCCCGATACATACGTTATGGCAAACCGAAATTACCGATGAAATTTCCGGGAATAAACTCATTAATGAAGTCAGGTACAAATATGGGGTCTGGGATGGTCGTGAACGCGAATTTCGTGGTTTTGGCTATGTTGAACAACGTGATACGAACAAACGTGCTCGAAGCAGTGTATCTGAACAGGTGAAAGACAGTGCATCAAAACGCGCATTTCCTGCATTGAACAAAAGTTGGTACGCCACAGGGTTACCTGCTGTCGATGATAATTTATCAGCTCAATTCTGGCAGGAAGATAAAAAAGCATTTAATTTATTTCACCCGCGTTTTACAGTTTGGGAAAAAAATGATGATCTTGATATTCTTGTCACTCAGCAAAATGACAGTTATTGGCTCAATCGTGCCTTAAAAGGCCAATTATTACGCAGTGAGCTGTATGGATTGGATGAAAGCCGACAAGAATCTATTCCCTACACGGTCAACGAATACCGTTCGCAAGTTCGCCGAATTCACGCAGCTGATAATAAATTTATTTATCAGACCTCCGTATTAGAAAGCCGCCAATATCACTACGAGCGCATCAGCAGTGATCCTCAATGCCACCAGAGTATTACCCTGAAAACGGATAAATATGGTTATCCATTAAAGCAAATCAGCATTCAATATCCACGCAGACCGCTTTCTGACATAAAACAGAGTTACGCCAAAATATTATCATTGCCCGCCAATTTGCTAGAAGACAGTGATGATAAACAGCAAAAAGTATTGAGACTGAATCAACAATTATTCAATTGGCACCATTTGGTTAATACTGAAACTCGAGTATTGGGATTACCCCATGAGACACGTCAGGATGCTTTTGTTTATGACGAGAATGAAACTCCAACCCATGGATTTACCTTAGAAAAGGTAACTGTTCTCCTGAACTCAAAGAGTTCTTCGTGGGAATACCTAGGCCAACAACGAACCTTCTATACTAATGGCTGCGGTGAAAAGCCGATATCGCAACCTACACCCCAGGCATTAGTTGCTTTTACTGAAACCGCAATATTTACCGAATCGCAACTATCATCCGTTTTCGATAGTAAAATGCCAGAGCAAAAACGTAATGCTCTTTTAACACAAGGAGGGTATCAGGAAGGAACTCTCGTCCCCTTTGATGAAGAGGAAAAAGATAAGAAAAACACCCCTAAAATCTGGGTGTCTTGTCAAGGCTACACCAGCTATGGTCGCTCTGAAGAATTCTGGCGTCCAATGACACAACGAGATTCACTGTTAACAGGTCAATGCCAGCTAACATGGGCATCTCATCACTGTGTAGTCACAGAAACCAAAGATGCGGCAGGATTCACTACCCAAGTAAAAAAATACGACTGGCGTTTTTTGTTGCCCGTTCATCTTATTGATATTAATGATAACCATCATTTTATCACGCTGGATACACTTGGACGTTTAACAACCCAGCGTTTCTGGGGTACTGAAGACGGTAAAACCGCGGGTTATTCCGAACCTCAAAATGTACCTTTCCCAACAGCAGAGCAACTCGCATCCGATTGTGATGCCACCATCAAAAAATTAGTGACACAAGGTAAACCTTTACCCGTCGCGCACTACCAGCTTTATTATCCTTTAAGCTGGATGTTCTCGGAAAAAAATAAAGACATTGATTCGTTGATCAACTCTTCTGATTGGGAGGCTTTGGATCAACAAAAAATTTTAACTGATGATGGTTATATCCGTATCCTTGCTTTACTCCACTGGATTAAGAAGCAACCAAATCATACCCTGCTGAAAGGACAGTTAGCACAACTTTCCCGTTTACCCCCACACAGCCTAACATTGACTACTGATCGTTATGATTCTGATGCCGAACAGCAAATTCGCCAGCAGGTGGCATTCAGTGATGGCTTCGGACGTGTATTACAATCCTCAATTCGTCATGAAGCAGGTGAAGCCTGGCAGCGCCATCATGATGGTAAACTTATTTCTGAGCCTCAGCCAACGGCAAATCGCTGGGCAGTGACCGGACGGACTGAATATGACAACAAAGGGCAGGTTATACGTACTTATCAGCCTTATTATCTGAACGACTGGCGTTATGTCGCTGATGACAGTTCCCGCAAAAACGCCTATTCCGACACTCATTATTATGATCCGGTTGGACGGGAAATATCGGTGAAAACTGCTAAAGATGGGTTGCGTCGAGTACAGTATTATCCGTGGTTTACGGTCAGCGAAGATGAAAATGACATAGCAGACGAAATAGCAACAAAAACGGTTAAATGACTTCTCTCTTATTTCCCCTGTCTGGCAGGCAGGGGAGCCAATTTAACCCCAATGATTGTTCAGAATAATTTGCCTAATTCTCCCAAAATATGAGTCTCCGTCCGCCATATTTCAACTAATACTACACTCGTCATCATTCTGTAATCAGCGGGGAATCCCGATGATGGTAATGACATTGTTATGTTCGTCGCCCATTCATGAATATATTCACGATGATATAGCTTCCATTTAGAAAAAATGTGGATACTGCTTATCAGAACATTGTATATACCTTATGAATTTCGGGAGTTAATCAAAACTACGGCCTGAGAAACGACGGGTATGACGTTATGAGGTTTCTGATAATGACGAGCAATCCGTGGCACAACTATTACATTGATAATAAATACGTTGATAATAAAAGCTCCGATTCAAGGTGTACGGACTCCAGATGTGCTGTATCTGCGATTGAGTCTCACCTCAGTTCTCCGGAACATCTGCTTTTTTCGTCCCGTGATCTTGATGAAACAAGATCAATGGTCGGGCGGGTGATGAAGCCCCATCAGCTTAATATGCTGGGTAGCAGCCGAAAACTACATTCGAGAATGTACTACATACCCTTTGGGAATTTTTCCATCAGCCGCCTGCATTATGGCGCAAATGTTGAAATTACACCGGGTGCGCTGGATTCCTTTTTTCTTATCCAAATGCCGTTATCAGGCTGTGCCTCGATTGAAAGTGGCGGCCAGTATATTGATTCAACCCCGAATCTGGCCTCCGTTCTCAGCCCGGATCAACATACTGCCATGCGCTGGAATGCTGATAACGATCAGTTTATGGTGAGAATTTCCCGCTCATTACTGGAACGAACTCTTGTCGGGCAATTGGGGCATCCTTTGGAGCAACCATTGATATTTGAACTGGGATTCGAATGGCAACGATGCCAGACATGGCGCTGTCTGATGCTCTACCTGCTTGAATGTACCGTTCAGGTGCCAGATATCCTGCAATATAAGCTCATTACCACTCAGATTGAACAATTACTTTCTGTCACCCTGCTTTCCGCACATCAACATAATTACAGTGGTGATCCCGCTAACCACAGAGGTTCTATCCGGCCACGGCATGTGCGGCGGGTACAGGAATATTTGCAGGCTCACGCCCACGAGCCCATTACCGCTGAACAACTGGCTCAGGTCGCGGGAGTCAGCCTGCGCAGCCTTTATTCCGGTTTCAGGGAGTTTCTGGATATCAGCCCGATGCAGTATTTACGCAATCTGCGTCTGGAACATGTCCGTACAGAATTAATTGCGGGAGAAGCAAGCAATGTTACGGGAGTTGCCCTGCGTTGGGGCTTTGCACATATGGGGCGTTTCAGTGCTGAATATAAAGCACGTTATGGAGAGACACCGAGTGAAAGTTTGCGCCGCGGATAAATACTGATAGCGGCCCAGAATGTAATAACTCCAAGCCATAGAAGATTACATAATTCGATATTTACTGCGAATACCCGCAAACAGAATCGTATTGAGTTCCTGATTATCTCCCAATGATCCGGAATCAAATAAATGTTCACGACATAATAAGACCTGTTGCACTATTTGTTCTGTCGTCATATTCCCCAATGATTTCTGCCTGCCAGTTTCGCAGAATACACAGCCAACGGCACAACCATATTGGCTGGAAATACAAAGATAAGGCAAATGTTGTTCGGTATGCTTAAAAAATGTGGATTCAACACTTTTTCTTAAATCTGAATCACTTGCCGACAGTAAATATTTTTTAGAGCCGTTGTCTGACTCCACCACTTCACTAATTATCATCTTCATACCTTCTCAATCTTTTCAACACGGTAGCGATGCCAGAGACCCTGCATATTTTCGTATTGGATAAAGTCAGATCAGATTGCATGACATCCTGATGTCTTAACCGGATCAATGAATAATTTTTTGAATTTCGTTCAGTTAAAGTGTGGAAAAATAACAAACATGACTACCCAATCATTTTCGGGATCATCGTTTTTGCGGGAAAAATAAGTTGTTTTGGCTACTGTGTTTTGTAAGGGTCACTGTTTTTGTAAGAGCCACTTTGGAATCTTGACATTGATTCCGTGGGCTAGTGATACCAAGACGTACTAACTCAGAAATTCTGGCCTTAGCTACTGCTTGAACTGGACGAAGAGATACAACGCATTAATCACAATCAGTTTTCTGTTTTAGCACAACCGAATGCAGCATAATATCATTCAGGGTTTTTCGGAAGGATTTTATGACAAAAATTCCATTTTATATCGATAGATAACTCCATCAATCTGATTATTAAAGGTTTTTATTCCTGAACTATGCGTGTAACGTGAGATCCACTCGAACTTATCGCCCCTGTCCCAGAAAAACACCACGATCAGAAGCCATTTTACAAAGCAGATACTCCCTAAGCAACGATAACGTTAGTGACCAAACTGACATTTCACTTCCACTGTGACCATATATACTATCTCGCAAAATAAGCATTATAGATGAAGAATAACACCTTGAATATGTGACCAGAATTCAGGTTAATTATGCTAAGAATCAGTTTTTTTAAGTTTTTTGATCGTTGGTGTTTTTAGTGTTTTATTCTGATTGAAAATTTAGCTGATGATTTTCTTCAGGCTGTCTGTTAGTGTGTTTACACCTTCATATAATATTGGTTACATTAGTTTTAAATAGTGCGCTAGGAATTTTTCGATTGCTGAAATGAACGGAGAACTGCATGATAACGCTGAGGAATTGTTATAAAGATGAAATTATTTTATATTGCGATATTTTCATTGAGGAATATATTAATGATTTAATAAAAAACCATCAACTCGATCGGCAGCAAGCTTATAATAAAGCTGTTAACATTAT